>JBGTMM010000604.1:0-4908 GCA_041743635.1 Bythopirellula sp. | reverse complement strand
ATGGGCGTCAGCAATGTCGATCGCTATGTGATTCCGCTGGTGGTTTTAGCCGTGGGAGTGTGGATTAGTTTTCGCATTGTGAACATTCCCAGCTTTGCCGATTTTTTGATCTCGGTCGAAGCGGAGATGAATAAAGTCTCGTGGCCGGGTCGCACCGAGTTGTGGCGGGCTTCGATGGTGGTGATTGTGGTCATCTTCCTATTGGCGGCCATCCTGTTCAGTTACGATTTGATCTTGCGAGCCGTGGTGGGTTGGATTTTTGGACTTTAAAGTTTTAGCCGTTGCCTCAATGGTGGCGTGTTGTTTGACATCAGGTTTTGTTTGACACAGAGTTTTGTTTGACACAGATGCGAAGGAATTCTCGGTGAGCGACGAGGCCGAAAAAAGGGTTGACGATTCGACTGCCGAGGAGGAATCCCGTATGGCGGAGGATACCGCTGTGGCGACGGAGGACGAAGCTCAAGAAGAGCAAGCGGCCATCGACGAATCGGCCATCGATCAGGCGGAAGCCGCGATTGCCGAGGAAGAAGTCAACAACCAGACCGACGAAGGCGCGGGGGATGAAACTGCCGCGGGGGATGAACCAGCCGCGGGGGATGAAGCCGCGATTGTCGCGGTCAAAAAACCGGCCGTCATGAGGAAGCCGGCGACGAAGAAAAAAGAGAAGGTCGATGAGCTCGATCCGATCAAGCGGGCGCTGCTCCCCAAGGTGAAGGACGACGGGCCGGTCGTGATGGACTGGTACATCCTCAAGGTGCAGAGCAATCGCGAACGGTCGATTACCGACGCCTTGAAGCGGAAAATCGCCATCGAAGGGTTAGATCGTTACTTTGACGACGTGATCGTTCCCACTGAAAAGGTGACGGAGTTCAAGGCGGGCAAAAAGAAAGTCGTCGACCGAAAACTGTATCCGGGTTATATCGTCGTGCATATGTGCATCAACGACGACACCTGGTTTGCGGTGCGAGAAACATCGGGCATTGGCGATTTCACCGGATCGGCCGGCAAGCCCACCCCGATGTTGGCCCACGAAGTGGCCCGCATCATTAAGAAGGACGAGGAAGAGGTTTCCGATTCGCCGAAGTTGAATATCAATTTCAAGATTGGCGATCGGGTGAAAATCAAGGAAGGCACGTTTGAGAGTTTCGAGGGCGGGGTGCATTTGATCGACCAACAGAATGGCCGCGTCTCGGTGATGATCAACATTTTCGGCCGCAGCACGCCGGTCGAGTTGGAATATTGGCAAGTCGAAGTCCTGTAAGGAGAGCAATTAGCTGTTAGCTCTTAGCTGTTAGCCAGAATGGTTGAAAACTCAACCCACTTCTGGCTAACAGCTAACGGCTAATAGCTAACGGCTGCAAAACAATGGCAAAGCAATTAGTAGGCACGGCGAAGTTTCAGATTCCTGGTGGGCAGGCCACCCCGGCTCCTCCGGTGGGGACGTCGCTGGGCAAGTATGGCGTCAACTTGGGTCAGTTCGTGCAAGCGTTCAATGACAGAACCAAAGAAGCGAACGGAATGTCGATCCCCGTCGTGGTGAATGTCTACAACGATCGCTCGTTCGACTTCATCACCAAGAGCCCCCCAGCGGCGGTGCTGTTGAAGAAGATCGTGGGCTTGGCGAAGGGTTCGGCTGTGCCCAACAAGACCAAGGTGGGCAAAGTGACCCGCGCTCAAATGGAAGAGATCGCCAATCTCAAGATGAACGACCTGAACGCCCGCGATCTCGAGCACGCCGTGCGGATGGTCGCCGGGACGGCCCGCAGCATGGGCCTCGAAGTCGAAGGTTAACACACGAAACAAATTGAAAGGCCGGCCTAGCTCGCTTCAGCGAGCGGTTCCGAAATTAAAGTGAATCAAATCATGCCAAAAATAGCCAAACGAATGAAGAAACTCGTCGAGAAGCGGCCCGCGGCGGCGCTGCCGGTCGGCGAGGCGGTGACGGCCCTCAAGAAATTCGACGGCACGAAATTCGTGCAGTCGGTCGAGATCGCCATGCGGCTGGGCGTGGATCCCACGCAAGCCGACCAAATCGTCCGCGGCTCGATTGTGTTGCCTCACGGCATCGGCAAGGAGCAGCGCGTGATCGTGTTCGCCAAGGGTCCCGCGGCGGAAGCGGCTCGCGCTGCGGGTGCCGATGAGGTCGGCGACGACGAGCTGGCCAAGAAAATTCTCGGCGGTTGGACGGATTTCGACGTGTGCATCGCCACCCCCGACATGATGAAAGTGGTCGGTCCGCTGGGCAAGGTGCTGGGCCCGCGTGGCTTGATGCCTTCGCCCCGTGCCGGCACCGTGACTCCCGACGTGGTTAAGACCATCGGCGAATACAAAGCGGGCAAAGTCGAGTTCCGTAACGACAAGGGCGGCAATGTTCACGCGATCGTCGGCAAACTCGATTTCGATCAAGATAAGTTGGCTGAGAATATTCAAGCCTTCGTCGACATCATCCTGAGCCTGAAGCCCTCGGGCATAAAAGGAACTTATTTGCGGTCGGCTTACATCAGCGCGACGATGAGCCCAAGCGTGCAGTTGGCGGTGTAGAAAAAGCTGTTAGCTCTTAGCTGTTAGCTATTAGCCAGACAGAGAACAATGAAATACGGAGCTAATAGCTAATAGCTAACAACTAATAGCTTCCCCCCATGAGCAAGTACGTAAAAGACCTGATTACCAACGAATTGAAAAGCCGGCTCGAAGGCGTGGCCGACGCGTTGTTGGTCGACGTGATCGGCATGGAAGCGAATTCCAATGTTGAGCTTCGCAAGGAATTGCGGAAGAAGAACATGCATCTGTTAGTGATCAAGAACAGCCTCGGACGGCGGGCCACCGAAGGAACGACCCTCGCCCCCGCGTTTGAAGGATCGGCCGGTACGCTGGCCATCGTGTGGGGTGGCGAAGACGTGGTGTCGCTGGCCAAGGAAATCACGCGGCTCGCCGCGGATGCCAAATACAAGCCGTTCGCTCCCAAGGGGGGTGTGATGGATGGCTCGAAGCTTACCGCCGACGATGTCAAGGCCGTGAGCAAGTGGCCGAGTCGCGAAGAACAGCTCAGCATACTGGTGGGTCAGATTCTCTCTCCAGGAGCGACTTTGTCGGCACAGCTACTCAGCCCCGGTGCCAAGTTGGCCAGTCAGATTAAGAAAAAGAGTGAAGAAGAAGCTTGATTTATGTTTCGGATTTATGATTTCTGATTTGAATTTCCCAGAACGTTTTCATAAATCGCTCACATCATAAATCAGAAATTCTAAATCAAAAATTATGGTAATTTACGCGGGCGTTTGGCTCGCATAGCACGAAAGGGTTTTGTCATGAGTGAATCTGCTGTTGTGGAATACTCCCCAAAGATCAAGAAGGCTGGGGACGAGATTGTCGGTTACACGCTCAAAGAGGCCAAGGAACTGAGTGATTATCTCAAGGATGTTTATGGCATTGAGCCCGCCGCGGGGGGCGCCGTGATGATGGCCGCCGCCGGCGATGGCGCTGGTGCCGCCGCCGCGGTTGAGCAGACCGAGTTCGACGTGATGCTCGACGCCATTGGCGGCAACAAGATCGCCGTCATCAAGGTCGTGCGCAGCGCGACGGGCTTGGGCCTCAAGGAAGCCAAGGACCTCGTCGAAGCCGCTCCGAGCAAGATCAAGGAAGGCGTTTCGAAGGAAGATGCCGAGAAGCTGAAGGCCGAATTGGCCGAAGCGGGCGCGACCGTCTCCGTCAAGTAGTTGCTCCGTCAAGTAGTTGCTCCGTCAATTAATTGATGGGTCATGTAATTGATGGGTCATGTGCGTGCTTTGCCGCCGATTTTCGGCTGCGGAGCGGCCCGCACGATGCACTTGCTGCAAAGCGGAGTTCGCGCGATCGACATTTCCAGATTGCAGCGAACTTCGATGTTCGAAACTTAGTACTGAGGAAGGGGGAAGGTGATGGCACGGAAGTCGCTCAATCGCAGCCTACCCGCGACTATGTTTTCGACGACAGCGGTTTCGACTAGCACGGTTCAATTTCCCGCCCTTGGTTTAGTTCGGCTTCAATTGGCCCGCCCCTCGATTGAGGCATGCTTCTCTACATTAGAGAATGGCGCGGGCTTGTGTCGCTATATTCACCCTACCTCGTGATATCGGAGCAGCTTGCCCCATGGCAGTCCCAGCTGAACGACGATTACAAGTTCCCCAGGTCCGTACCTTTGGGAGCGCCCGTATTGCTTACGACATCCCCGATCTGACCCAAATCCAAACCGAGAGCTACGCGCGGTTCCTGCAATATGACGGGACCCCGACGATCACTCGCAAAGACGATGGCTTGGAAGGCGTGCTGCGGGAAATTTTCCCGATTGAGAGCTACGACAAGACCATTCGTTTGGAATACTTGCGCTACGATCTGGGGAAGCCCCGTTACGAACCGGACGAGTGCCGGCAGTTGAGGCTGACCTACGGCCGGCCGTTCCGCATTTGGCTGCGCCTGGTGAAAGATCAGCCGATCGAGGAAGAGGTTTATCTGGGCGACCTGCCGATCATGCTCGGTGGGGGTGAATTTATCATCAACGGCGCCGAGCGCGTCGTGGTGAGCCAGTTGCATCGCAGCCCCGGTATCGACTTTGTTTCGGAAGTTGAAGCCGGCGAGCGCCGCACTCACAGTTGCCGCGTGATTCCCGAGCGCGGGAGCTGGATCGAGCTTAATACCACCAAGAAAGATAGCATCACCGTCCGCATCGACCAGAGCGGCCGGTTCTCGGCGGTGACGTTGTTGCGGGCGATGAGCCCCGATTTAAGTCTCGATGCCGACATTCTTAAGCGATTCTACGAAACGAGGAAGGAAAAGATCGTCGACGGCCGCAGCGCCGCGAAGATCGAAGGCAAGGTGGCGGTGGGTGATGTGATTTATCCCGTCGGCAGCGACCGCGCGGGCGAGATTATCATC
>JBGTMM010000603.1:0-2258 GCA_041743635.1 Bythopirellula sp. | reverse complement strand
TGAGCAAAGCTTTGCCATGCAACGAGAAATCCTCCCGTCGGATCGACGGCTACAGCGGGTGAATTTTGACTTCCCGCCGTGGTGGAGTTGATAGCGAATTCTGTCCCCTGGGCGATTCCCGTCGCGTCCAACCGCTGGCCGTAGATTCCCCAATCGCTGCCGTCTTGGTTCCGACTCGCCCACGCCGCAATCATGTTGCCCGTCGCGTCAAACGCGATGTCCGGCGCGATCTGCTCATGGGCGGTGGCGGTATTAAGCCGCACTTCGTTGCCGGCAGCGACGCCGGCGGCACTGTAGCGCCGCAGGAAAACTCCCGACGCGTCACCGGTGCCCACGCCACTCCACGCGATGGCGAAGGAACCATCCCCGGCCATGGCAATCGACGGCGCGATTTGCTCGCCACCGGTCGTGGTGTTCACCAAGGTCTCGCTACCAAGTGCGGCACCAGTGGCCGAATAACGTTGAAAAAAGATGCCAGCTTTGTCGCCCACGCCCCGGCCAGCCCACGCCACGACGAAATTGCCGCCTGCATCGACGGCCACCGCGGCCGAGTGTTGCTCGCCATCCGTGGTTGTATTGACTTGAAAGCTGGCTACGGACGTTGTGCCGCTGGCGCTCAAAATTTCCGCGAAGACGCCGTGATCATCAACCGATCCCTTGCCCTCGAAGACAACAATTTGATTCGTGCCGCTGACGGCCACCGCTTGGGCGGAATTTTCCGTCGATTGATTCCCGACAAAAAAGTCGTTGACAAGAAAGGCGCTTCCCACCGATTCGGCAGCGAGCGCCAATCGTGGCTCCAGCCGCTCGGGGAGCGACAAACGCTTCTTACCAAAAGTCGTGCGAGGGGAATGAAAGAGACGGTTAAAGAAATTCATGGCTCTCAGTCGCGAGCTACTTGTTCCGGGAGTATCGCCGCAGCCGAGAAATTGGGCGCCTCTTCTCTCGTTAGCAATATTGTTTCAGTATGCTCGGAAGGTCGTGATTCAGCAAACAAGTTGGGGGCTCTCCCAGGCGCAATTTCCGGCACAATCGCGCGCTGAATCGACGAGAAGTGCCGGCTTATGCCGAAAAATTGATACAAGCGGCATGGAGGTGGGGCAGCCCGATTGCTACAGCATTTGGCGACATTCTCCATAGCGAGCCAATGGACACTTGTCAAAATGCAAGCAGAAGATTAGAGCCGGTTTCAAATCACGAGAGAGAACCGGACGCTAGCGCGTGGCGGCTGATTACAATTAGCCGCAGGGCGCTGGCCCCCGGTTTTTGAAACTGTCTCTAGTGCAAGGAATGGACCGCCAAACTCCCAAAATAATGAAGGAAAGTGGAGCCAGGGGGCTCGAACCCCCCGGCTTGCAAAGAAATTCCGACCATAGTTAATAACAGCGTTTCACACTGTAGTTAAAGCACTACACGCCCTTCTCCGCCTATTACGATCAATTTCGTTCGATTGCATTTTCCTGGGACAAATTGTAACATAATGGAATTCCTGACCTTTTATAATCCATCAAATTACCGGATTGTTTTTTACGTCATCTTTGGCTGGAGAATGTATGGGTATCGGTCGATTACTTTTCATCCTGGGACTATTTTTTTTCACTTCTAGTAGTGCAGACGCGGCAGGCAGTCTTGCACTCGACACATCCAAAGACGACACCTTCGCTACCGGTGTTCACGATGCGGGCATTGGCAACTCGTATGTAACCGCTCAGTCGTTTGTAGTTCCGTTCACAGGTAAGCTTACTCAAGTTGACCTTCCAATTTACCGCTCCGTATTCAGTTCTGGATCCCACGCTGATTTGGCAATTGATGTCAGGACTACTAGCGAAGGCTTACCGACAGACGACATCTTAGCCACGATAAGCAGTCCATCGACGGACTTTCCTTATTCGGCCGGTTTTCCACCTGTTTGGCTCCCTTTTGAATTAGGCAATGGCGGAATTGATGTCCAGCAGGGCCAAACTTTGGCGATCGTTGCTCGTACGTTAAGTGATGCAACGGGAATGGGAATCTATGCGGTAAATATGACCGAAGAAGATAACTACACGGGCGGTCAACTGTACCAGAGATTTGATAATTCGGCAGACTGGCATACTTCAGCACCCGGTGATATCTATCTGAGGGTGTCCGGGAATTGAATTGATGTAAGCGCAAGGGCCTCCATGGGTTTATGTTTCTGCTACCAAGTAGAAACTGACTCCCAATGGAGGACCCAAGCATGGGCAAGCGTGCCGAGGGGGGCACGCGTTTGGCGGCGT
>JBGTMM010000602.1:0-6680 GCA_041743635.1 Bythopirellula sp. | reverse complement strand
CCGTGGTAAAAAACTTTTTTTGATTTGATCGAATAGCATGATCCAGCCACGTACCTTAAAAGGTTTTCGCGATTACCTCCCCGCGGCGATGATACCGCGGGAGTGGCTCATCGACGTCGCGCGGCGGGTCTACCGCTCCTACGGTTTTTCTCCGATTGATACCCCCGCCCTCGAACACCTTGAGATCCTCATCGGCAACGGCAGCGACGAAACCGACAAGCAGCTTTACCGTTTCCAAGATCACGGCGGCCGCGATGTAGGGCTGCGGTTCGACCTCACCGTGCCGCTCGCGCGGTTTGTCGCCCAGCATATCCAGGAACTCGGCACGCCGTTTAAGCGCTACCACATCGCCAACGTCTGGCGGGGCGAGAACACCCAGCGCGGCCGCTATCGTGAGTTCATGCAGTGCGACTTCGACACCATCGGCACGGAGTCCGCCTCCGCCGACATCGAGATGGTGCTCGTGGTGCACGACCTTTTTTCGGCCATCGGTTGCGATGATTTCACGATCCATGCGAACAATCGCCGGATCCTCAACGGGCTGTTGGAGAAACTGGGCCTTCAAGAAAAATCAACGTCCGTGCTGCGGGCCCTCGATAAACTCGCCAAGGCCGGTCCCGAGGTGGTGGCTGGCGAACTCACAACCGCGGCCGGTGCGACCACAGCGCAGATCACCGACATCCTCCACCTCGCGGCCCTCGCCGGCACCAACGACAAAATTCTCGCCGAGTTGGGCCCCTTGCTCAAAGGAAGTGAAACCGGTGAGCGGGGCCTCGCGGAACTTGCCGAGATGACCAGCGCGATTGCCGCCGTCGGCATTCCTAGCGCTCGTTTCAAGATCGACGTGTCGATCGCCCGGGGACTTGATTACTACACCGGCATGGTGCTCGAGACATTTCTCGACAAGCTCCCTGAGATTGGCAGCGTCTGCAGCGGCGGACGCTATGACAATCTCGCCGAACTCTACACCAAGGAACACCTCCCCGGCGTCGGCGCATCACTGGGCCTCGATCGCCTCTTAGCCGCGATGGAAGAGCTCGGCCGCGTGGAAAAAATCGCCGCCCCCGCCCCCGTCTTCTTGCCCTTCTTCGACGCCACGCGCCGCGATGATTACCTGCGTCTGGCCGCCCAGATTCGCCAAGCCGGCATCGGCGTCGAGTTCTATCCCGAGCCAAAAAAGCTCGGCAAGCAACTCCAATACGCCGACCGACGCGGCTTTCGGATCGCCCTCATTGCCGGTGAGAACGAATTCATCGCCAATGAATGCCAGGTCAAGGACCTCACCTCGGGGGGGAGCACCTCCGTTTCCCTAGCAAACAACGCAACGGTCGTGATCGCACAAATCCGACAAATTCTCGGCAGCTAATCGCACCATTTTTATGTAGGTTTTCTGTTCACGAAGAATTTTTAACGCAGAGGTCGCAAAGGCGCAAAGTTTCGCGGAGAATTGGAATACAGGAAATGAAAAATGCAAAATGAGCAAATGCAAAATGCAAAATGCAAAAGCAAGAATGTAATGCAGCGTCAAAGCCAAGATTTGGGGTGGCTCCGAGAGTAGCACGAGTCTCCGACTCGTAATTCGACGACTCGGAGAGTCGTGCCACAATAAGCCATTCCTAAAATTAAGCTCTGACAAAGCAGTAGCTCCCCCATTTTGCATTTTGCCTTGAACATTTTGCATTTTGCATTCACTCCCTCCGTGCCTCGGCGTCCTCTGCGTTAAATTCTTTCATGGCCAAGCGACACAACCATTACGAGCTTGCCTTTGAAGCGTACCTGCGCGAGCAGCGCGTGGCCTACGTGGCGGTCGACGAGCAGCGTCGCAGCCTTATCGCGGGCGGGTCGCTCAAGAATCTCGATTTTCTCGTCTCGCCCTCGGGCGGCGTTTCGCTGCTCGTGGACATCAAAGGCCGCCAATTCCCTTCGGGCCAAAAACAAAAGCAGTATTGGCGGAACTGGTCCACCTGGGACGATCTGGTGAGCATGGCCAACTGGCAAGAGAAACTCGGCGCGGGCAGCCTGGCCCTCTTGGTGTTCGCCTACGAAGTCATCGGCAATCGCTCGCCGGTGGAACCCCAGCGGCTCTTCCCCTTCCGGATGCGGCTGTACGCCTTCCTCGCCGTGCGCGTGGCCGACTACATCCAGTTCGCCCGGCCCCTCTCGGCCAAATGGCAGACCGTGAGCATGCGAGCCGCCACCTTCCGCCAAGCCGCGTTTCCCGTGGACACGATCCTCGGACCACTCGAATCCACGTCAGCCCGCGACAATCAGTTAGTTGGCTCGGCCACCGCTGTCAGTTAAGATAAGGGAACCGCTGATGGACGCAGATGAACGCGGATTGTGCGTTTGTACATCTGCGTGAATTAGCATTCATCTGCGGTTATTAAAAGGAACACGCGCATGGCTTGGGGAATTGTTTTTCTCTGTATTTTCTTGGGTTCGCTCTGCGCACTGCGCCCCAGCGGCCGCGCGGCCGACTTTCGCCGCGTGAAAGAAGACTGATATTGAACCGCTGATGGACGCTAATAAACGCTGATAAGAAATTTCTAATTGGCGTTAATCAGCGTCCATCTGCGGTTCTGAACTCTTTCTTTAAGCCGCCTGCCGACCCGCCGCCAAGCCAAAGTACTCGGCAATCGCCCCAATCACGTGCGTCTGCTCCTGGGCGGTGAGGCATTCGTAAATGGGCAGGCTCAGCACCTCGCGGCAGGCCAGTTCGGTGGCCGGCAAGCTCCCTTCGTGATGTCCCAAAAAGGCAAAACATTTTTGGAGGTGCAGCGGCACGGGATAATACACCGCTGAGCCGATTTTCTTTTCGGCCAGATGTTTTTGGAGACCTTCCCGCTCGCCGTCCCGCACGCGCACGGTAAATTGGTTCCACACGCTCACGCACCCCGGTTTGACCGTGGGAAGACTGATTTTCGAATCAAGCCTCGTCCGCGCGAATTCCTTTGCATAGCGCTCGGCATTTTTCTGGCGACCCGCCGCATACGCATCAAGCCGTGGCAACTTCACACTCAGCGCCGCGGCTTGCAGCGCATCAAGCCGACTGTTGATCCCCACCTCATGGTGATAATAGCGCGGCTGCTGGCCATGATCGCGCAAGATGCGCAAATGCTCCGCGAGCTCGGTATTATCGGTCGTAATGAGACCGCCATCCCCCAGGCCGCCGAGGTTCTTGGTCGGATAGAATGAAAAACAACCCAGCCGCCCCAGCGAACCCGCGCGGCGATGCTCAAACTCCGCCCCAATCGCCTGCGCGGCATCTTCGATCACCGGAATCCCCCCCGCCTCGCGCGCGATGGTGTTGATGGCTCCCATGTTGGCGCATTGGCCAAACAAATGCACGGGCATGATCGCTTTTGTGCGCGAAGTGACTTTCCGCGCAACATCCACCGGATCAACATTAAACGTCTCGGGCACAATGTCGGCAAACACGGGTGTCGCTCCTAGCCGCGTCACCGAGCTTGCCGTGGCAAAAAAAGTAAAACTCGGAATGATCACTTCGTCCCCCGGTCCGATCCCCAAGGCCATGAGTGCGAGCAGCAATGCGTCGCTCCCCGAGGCACAACCAATCGCGTGCCGCGTGCCGCAGTAGCGGGCCATCGCCTCTTCAAACTCTTTGACGGCCGGCCCGTTGACAAACGCCCCACTCGCGCAAACCGCCGCCAGCGCGGCGACAAGCTCCTCTTGCAGCGGCCCGTTCTGTCGCCCTACATCCAGCATGGGGACATCCAGCATGGGAACACCCAGCGGTTTGGCAGCAGTGTCGATGGTAAGTGGTGTCATCCTTGATCTCCGTCTATATAGCCGCCCCATCTTGGGGCGGTTCCCCATCTGGCGGCGGTGAGCCGCGAAGAATACGCCCTCCCCAGAGTGGCAGCAAGTTCAGTTCAGGTGCTCAATTCTCCGGGGATTTCACCCAAGAGTTGCCGCCGCTGGCCCGCGACGCCTAACATGAAAATAGAGCCTAGAAGGGCTTGCCGAGGGTTCGAGCGCTACTCGAATTCCGACGATGGCCTGCCCACCTAGGCTCGCTTTTTTTGCGCGGATGTCGGCGGAAAAAATGTCATTCCGAAGGAACAACGAGAGGAAACGTTAAATGCAAAATGAGCAAATGCAAAATGGAAAAGTAAGAACTAGCTCCCCCATTTTGCATTTTTCATTGAACATTTTGCAATTTGCATTTCTTTCCTGTAAAGAAGTGCCGCCACGCCCCACACCGCCGTAAGCACCAAACTCCCCGGCTCAGGCACCGCCCGCAACGTCGGCGGAATTTCGCCCGTGTAGTTTTGCTGCCAAATGAGAAAGTCGCGGCCGTCGGTGTCGGTGTCGCCGTCGGCGTCTCCCCGGTCGTCGATTGCATAACCGGCCTGCCAGAGGAGCAGATCGTCGTGGTCCACATCGCGATCACCGTCGAAATCACCTACCACCGGGTCGGCCACAATCTTGAAGACGTCGCCCCGCACTCGATCGAAAAAGTACAGCTCCCCGTCGGCATCTTCTCCAAAGGAAACGATCGACGAGTAGCCGCTGGGGATGAACGGATTGGCTAGCTCCGCCGTGCGGTCCACAAGGTCCGTGAGCGTCGTGCCATCATACGCGAACGTGTGGAACGTGTCTTCGACCGCGTCGGCGTAAATATAATGGCCCTGGAGACCGGGGATCGCCGTGCCGCGATACACATATCCTCCAATCACGGCAGCGCCACCCACGTGCGGGTAAAAGTGAATCGGATCGATGGTCCCCTCGGGAATGGGATCGTCGAAATTGGGATGATCGAAGGGCCCTTCCTTCGGCCGCCAACCGAAATTCTGCCCGCCCCCCGAATTGGCCGGCAGGACGTTCACTTCTTCGTAGTAAGAACTACCCACGTCGCCGATGTACAGATCCCCCGTCGCGCGATCGAACGAGTTGCGATACGGGTGCCGCAACCCCATCGCGAACGCATCGCGGATCACGCCGTTCACCACGAACGGATTCGTCCCCGGGACGCCGAAATTCTGCGTGTCGTCGAACGGGTAATCGTCCACGTCGACGCTTAGCCGCAACATTTTTCCCTGGGGGCTCAACACGTCTTGCGCGGGCAAACCCTTGAGCGGGCCGGGAATCGCTCCGCCATCCCCCGTGCCGATATACAAGTAACCGTCGATCGGGCTGAACCCCAGCCACCCGCCGTTGTGGCTATTCGAAGGATTTTCGAAGGAATAGATCTCGCGGCGCGGGGTGATGTCGGCTTCGAGCGGGTTCGAGGCCGACCGTTGGAACTCGACGATCTTCACCCGCGCGTCAGCCGAATCGAAAAGATTCAAATAAAACTTGCCGTTGGTGGCATAATCGGGATGAAAGGCGAATGCCGACAGGCCCGCTTGATTTCCGGTGATATCCGGCAAATCGAGAAACGTGGTCATCTCACGGGTAGCCAGGTCCAGCCGCTTGATCGCGACGTTGTTCTGCTCCGAGATGTAGAGCACGCCCGACTCGCCCGCCGGGGCCGCGCCATATACGGGCAACGATAGCCCGCTGTCGGTCACTAGCTCAGCCCGCAATGTCACGGCCCGCGCGCTCGACAGGGGTCCGCCAATAGCAATAAGAGCAATCACGAAAAAACGCAAGTTGATCGCACTCAGCGATCCCCAGCAGCCTCGCGGCGAAACGGCAGACATCATGGCAATAGCTCAATGAGAAAGTGCGGTGGCCGGAATGCGGTGGTCGGGCAAACGTCCCACGCGACGCAATTCCAAGTTTATTGAGCTATCCCCGCTCGGGTAGAAGGTCCCTCGTAAAGAATCACCAGTCTGCCTGATGGCGGAGGTCGCGTCAATGAGATGGGGGGAAATTCGCGACTGGCTGACTTGCATCTAACCATCTTGGACATTTTCCGCGCATTCATTGGTTGGTTTCGCCCCCTTGATTGCGAGGTGGCGGCATCGATATTCATCAACTCCGCTAAAAAATGGAGCGGCATCAGTGGCACGGAGTTTGCAACATTTTTAGCTAACGAGAGACAAGGGTGGCCACCCACGGGCGGACAGAAAAAATTGATTCACACTTCTTAGCATGTGTGATTCATAGAGCCTGGAAGAGCTTGCCGAGGAATACGAGTTTCATAGTCTCGAAGGAGGGTATTGATTCACGAATTCCAATGATGGCCTGCTCATCCGGGCTCGCCTTTTTGCGCGTAAAGATTTTCACGCAGAGGCGCAGAGGCGCGGAGAGATATACTCCCCCCAGGCCCTCGCAAGTTTTTTTATCCCCGAGAGGTCGTGGGATACTAATGCCGGGTCTCTAAACTCTAAATGAGAACTGCGCCAATAAATCGATTCTTTTCATAAGCGCCTATTAGCGTTCATTAGCGGTTTGTATGTCTCTGCTCCCTCCGCGTCCTCCTGTAAAACCCTCTACACCATTCCCCAACGTTTTCGCAGATACCATTCACCCCCCAGGCAGCCCACCAAGGTGAGCAGCATCGGCCAACTGTCCCACAAGCTATGCTCGGTCGAAATTTCCTCTTCGAATTCTTGGGTGCGATCTTTGAGTCGTTCGAGCAAATCGGGAAATTCTTCCGGTGCGAGGCCCGCGCCGCCGGCGTCGGCGGTGAGATTCGCCAGCGAGGCCATGAAGGTCGGTTCCGCCGCCGGTTGGTCGAGCTCCATGTCGCGGTCGGGGACGGTGAACCG
>JBGTMM010000601.1:0-5643 GCA_041743635.1 Bythopirellula sp. | reverse complement strand
TGTTTTGGTGAATCGCCTGGGCAATCAACTCCTTACCCGTGCCCGTGTCGCCTTGAATCAACACCGTGGCGTCGGTGGGCGCTATCCGCCGCAGGCGGTCGATCACTTCGTACATCTGTGGACTGTTGCCGATCACACCCTCGAAGCCGAACTTCTCATCGAGCCGGCGGCTCAACTCGGCGTTGGCCCGGCGGAGGTGTTGATTCCGCGCGGCATTGTCGACCACGGCACGCAAGTGCTTCAAATCGAGTGGCTTCAACAAATAGTTGAACGCCCCCTGCTGCATCGCCTCGACGGCCGATTGGATCGTGCCGTGCCCGGTGACCAAGATCACCTCGGCGTCGGGCTGCAAGTCGTTACATTTGGCGAGAATCTCCAAGCCGCCCACGTCCGGCATCTTAAGGTCGGTCACGACAATCTCAAACGTGTCGCCCTCGAGCAGGCTCGCCCCTTCCGTCCCAGTGATCGCCACGGTGCATTGGTAGCCGACGCGCGACAAGCTGTCGGCCATCGTCTCGGCATGCGCGGGATCGTTATCAATGATCAACGCCCGGATTGGCGGACCGGTCGCGGCGGTGGTGCGGGATTCGGCCATGAATGCTCGAAGCGTGGAGGAAGGGGACGTTGCAATCTTGGAAAATACAGTCGCGGCGGTCAATACTCGGCCGTGGAATCGACGATCTGTGACGGTGCCA
Organism: Bythopirellula sp.; assembly: GCA_041743635.1. Lineage (GTDB taxonomy): Bacteria > Planctomycetota > Planctomycetia > Pirellulales > Lacipirellulaceae > Bythopirellula. The sequence continues at coordinate 4,948 of JBGTMM010000601.1, read as the reverse complement.
AATCAATCGTGGGCGTCTCTTGGGCCAGCCGCGCGGGCACCGGCAGTTCCACGGTAATTTGCGTGCCGTGGCCCACTTCGCTTTGCACGGTGATCCGGCCGTGGTGCGCGTCAATAATCTTGGCGGTGGTGGGAAGTCCCAAACCTGATCCGCCGGGCTTTGTGGAAAAAAAGGCGTCGAACATCTGCGCGGCGGTCCGTTCGTCCATGCCGATGCCGGTGTCGATCAAATGAATCGCCACGCTGCCGTTCGTGGCGGCGGTTCGCACCATCAATTGCCCCCCCTTGGGCATCGCTTGTTTGGCGTTGAGAATCAAATTAAAAAACGCGCCCCGGAAGGCTTCGCGATCCAGCAAAACCGTGGGGAGTTCCGGATCGAGATAACGCACGACCTCCACCCCCGCTGCGGCCGCCTCGGGCAGGAAGAAGTCGAGCGTCTCGTTGATTTCTTGATTGAGATCGGTCGGCGACAAATGCAGATGTCGCACCTTGGCGTATTGCAAAAAATCGTCGAGCAAATCTTGCAGACGCTGGCATTCGCGCTGTATCACGTCGATCCGCTTGGCCGCACGGCGTTGGGCCGGTGTTTGGGCTTCTTCCAAATCCTCGGCTAAGAGTTCCATGTTGAGCCGAATCGTGGAAAGCGGATTCTTAATCTCGTGGGCGAGCGCCCCGGCCAGCCGCGCAATCTCGGTGTACTGATCCATCAGCCGCTTAACTGCCTGGGACGTTTGCTCGGTGCCAATGGAAGGCGACTCGCTCGACATGCGTACCATGATAAGGGAATTCGCTTCGCTTCAGAAGTCACGGCAGTCAAAAAACCGAAAGGCGACAAAGTGAAGATATGAACCGCCAAGGTTGCCAAAAAATGCGCCAAGAAAGAATTTTTTTACCACGAATCCAAACGAATAACACGAATCAATTTATTCGTTTAATTCGTGATAATTCGTGGTTGAACACCCTCTTGGCGCTTTTTGAGACCTTGGCGGTTCACATTGACTTTGCAAATAGACGTGCCAACAAAAACGCCCAATGCCGGCGATTGCCGAGCATTGGGCGATGATTCATCCGAGGTCTCAGACCTCAGCCAGAGAAGGCCAAAGTCCTTCCTCAGCTTGCCGATTCCACGGTTTCGTTGAGCTCTTCCATCGCGGCGCGGCGGCTGAGCTTTACGCGATCTTGTTCGTCGACGGCGATCACTTTCACTTTCATCGCATCGCCCACCGAGCAGATGTCGCCGACGCTGCCGACGTATTCGTTCGATAGCTCGCTGATGTGGCACAAGCCGTCACGACCCGGGAGGATTTCCACGAACGCGCCGAAATCCTTGACGCTCGTGACCCGACCATGGTAGATCTTGCCGACCTGCACGCTGGCTGTGAGGGCATCAACGCGCGACAAGCCTTCTTCCGCCGCGGCTTGGTTGGCGGCCGCCACGGTGACGGTGCCGTCTTCATCGACGTCGATCGTGCAACCGACATCCTCTTGGATGCCGCGGATGGTCTTGCCGCCGGGGCCAATCAAGAGGCCAATCTTTTGCGGGTCGATCTTGGTGCGCAACAAACGCGGCGCCGACTCGGCCGTGGTCGAGCGGGGACGAGGAATCGCGCTGAGCATCTTCCGCAAAATTTCGATGCGGCCCTCACGGGATTGGATGAGCGTGGCGCGGATGATTTCCTCGCTGATGCCCTTGATCTTGAGATCAAGCTGAATGCCCGTGATGCCGTTTTGCGTGCCGGCGATCTTGAAATCCATGTCGCCAAAGTGATCTTCGTTGCCGATGATGTCAGTGAGCAGCGTGAAGCGGTCCCCTTCCTTCACCAAGCCAATCGAAATGCCCGCGACGGGGTTAGTGATCGGCACACCCGCCGCCATGAGGCCCAGCGTCGCACCGCAGACCGAAGCCATCGAGCTGGAGCCGTTCGATTCCAAAATGTCGGAGATCACGCGGATCGTGTAGGGGAACGCATCGTGGGCCGGCAAAACGGGATTCACGCTCCGCTCGGCCAAGGCACCATGGCCAATCTCGCGACGGCCGGGGCCCCGGATCGGCCGACATTCACCGACCGAGAACGAGGGGAAGTTGTAATCCAGCATGAACCGCTTGGTGTATTCGTCGAACAAACCATCGACGCGCTGCTCATCGCGGCCCGTGCCCAAGGTGACGGTGACGAACGCTTGGGTTTCACCCCGTTGGAACACCGCCGAACCATGGACGCGGGGGAGCAAATCGACTTCGCACTCGATGTTGCGGAGCTCATTATGCTTGCGGCCATCGGAACGCGTGCCACTGAGAATCTGCTCGCGGCTGATTTTGGCTTCGAGGTCGTGCCAGTTTTTGTAGAACGAATCGAGCGTGTAAGCCCCCTCGGCCTTGGGGTCGGGCACTAATGCGGCCAGTGCCTCCGCTTTCAACGCCGTCACGGCTTCGTAGCGGGCGTGCTTGCCATCAATGACATTAGCCTCGCTGAATTTGGATCCGAACTGCGAGTGCATGATATCGAACAGTCCATCGGAGGCCGGTGCTTCGTAGGGAGTTTTCGGCGTGCCGACCTTGTCGATCAATTCCTGCTGCAAATCACACAGTTCGCGGACGTAGCCGTGGGCCGCCATGATCGCCTCGGCCATCACGTCCTCGGGCATCTCACGAGAGAAACCTTCGATCATCAGCACTGAGTCCTTCGTGCCCGAAACGATCAGGTCGAGCGAGCTGGCTTCCAAATCCTCCTGAGTGGGGAATGGCACGAACTGGCCGTCGACGTAACCCAGCCGCACGGAACCGATGGGACCTTGGAACGGCAAGGCTGAAACACCGAGCGCCGCGCTGGCCCCGTTCATCGCCAACACGTCGGCGTCGGATTGCTTGTCGCTCGACATGACGAACGCCTGAATCTGGACTTCATCATTGAAGGACTCGGGGAACATCGGCCGGATGGGGCGATCCATCAGCCGGGCGGTGAGCGTTTCCTTGGTCGTGGGGCGACCTTCCCGCTTCATGAACCCGCCGGGAAATTTGCCGGCTGCGGCCGTGCGTTCCCGATAATCGCAGGTGAGCGGGAAAAAGTCGGTGCCAGGTCGCGAGGGGCCGGTGGCCGAGGCGCACAGGACAATCGTGTCGCCATATTGAACAAGACAACTGCCGGCCGCCTGCTTGGCGAGATAACCGGTTTCGATGCTGAAGAGGGCATTACCAATTTGTTTTTCGACGCGAATTTTACTCAATTTTTTCTTCCTCAATTTGGGGAGCCGAACAACTTTTTACGGCAACTGAAATTTGTGCTGAGACGATGTCGCAAGCGTGGTCGCTGTTTCGGAATGCGAACGCGAACGAATCTGCTAACCGATTCACCGGCGAGAGAGTGCCTAAGCTCATGGCAAGGAAAGATAAGAAACGCGGCGAAGCGCGAGAACTTACTTGTTACTTGCGAATATCCAGACGGCGTAATAGATCGAGATATTTTTGGGGGTTCTTACGCTTGACGTAATCCAGCAAGCGGCGACGCTTGCCCACGATGGTCAGCAAACCTCGGCGGCAGGCATGATCTTTGTCATGCTCCCGTAGGTGCTTGGTCAGTTCCGCGATGCGGGTGGTCAGAATGGAAATTTGAATCTCGGGCGAACCCGTATCCATGCCACCACGACCATACTCAGTGACCAACTCTTGCTTGCGTTCTTTCGTGACCGACATCTTATCCCTACTCTTGAACTGTTACTGCCAGCCTGTCACCGCTGAGATTAGACGGTTCGTCTCGCTTGCCATACGAAGCCCAATGCTTCCCACGGTGAGCCAATGCAGCGAACCCCTCTGCACAGTTAATACTGCCAGTGACGTGTTGTTGTGGCTGATCCTACCTTTACTACGTGTTACAAAATTACAATACGACCCCTCTAATGTAGCGAACTTACGGCCGTCGGCAACCGCAAAATTGCGGGGAAATGGGAGCAAATCGGCGAGCGGCCGGCGTAAGCGGGCTGTTGTGAGTGCTAATGCCCGTTAGCTTCCAAAGATAGGCCGTAGTGCGGCGGACACAGTAGCGAGCCGCGGAACCAGTTCGTCGAGCTTTTTTCTAACTGCCGACAAAATGGCTTCCTGTTCCGGTCCATCCTCTTCGGACCACGCACCGATCGACTCACGACCGAGTTGTGACCACTGGTCGGAAGTCGTCTTGAGCAAAAGTCTAAATCCAAATTCCTTTCGATCTGCTGTCAATCGTTGAATGACCTTCTGGCGCAGTTCGGGATCAGATGTCGGCCACACGGTTGCACCAAAGAAGCCATTTGACTTTCGGATCTCAAAGCGCAAAACGACCCAACAGTGCTTGTCAAATGTAGCCCGAGAACCGATCGGTGGAAACAACTCTAGCCACTGCTTCGGCACAAAAATGATTTGTTTGGAGGTCTTATTGACAATGTGCCATTCACCAGCGTGTACAGCAACAATTCGTTCAATTTCACCAAGCAGTCCCGCAGCCGGAGAACCGGCGTGCTCATAGATCAGTTGAAGTGCCTGTCGATGATTCTTGTAAATGCGCTGACAGAGTTCAGCAATCTTTTCATCGTCCATAAGCCTTCCCCTAATCAATCGCAAATAGTGATCCAGAAATGCAAGTACGTCGGTTCCTATCGACGTCTTGTTAGCATTACTCACGCGCAAAAGCACCCGATGCAAATCGCCGTAACTGTACGGTACCCAATCTTCTTTCGCCCCTTCCGATGGCTCGTCGCCTTCTACTGTGAGAAATACATACATGCTCGCCACGGTACCAAACTCAGCTCTAACCGTTTCGCGATAGCGCTTAAGTTGACCTTTGCTTTCGCCACCTCGGATTTTGTTCTCAATTGCCACCACAAACGGTGGTTCACCACATCGGATCAATAGATCGATGTTCAGCCATTCGCGACGGATATCAACGCCTCGAAGTTCTTCTCCGTCCAATTCGATAGGCGAA
>JBGTMM010000600.1:0-2668 GCA_041743635.1 Bythopirellula sp. | reverse complement strand
GCCACCTGTCCCAACAACTGGCCAGGGCGTTGCTCTTGTTCCTCGACCAACAGCTCGAGCTGCTCGTCGGAAACGTAGCCAAGGTCAACCAGGATTTGTCCAATGCGGCGTAGGGCCATAAGAAGGGGTCGGGGGCTAGGGGTCGGGGGCTAGAATGCAATTAGCCGCGATTCAACGAATCGCAGGGACTCACTCCTCCGGTGTTGTCGGCTCGTCGAAGATGCCGCGCTCGGCTCCCGCGATGCGCTTGGCCAGTTCGTCGGGGGAATTCGCTTTGGCGAGCACGTCTTCTTTCGTGGCCACTTCATTTTTCCAATGCTCGAACAAGTGGTCGTCGAGCAACTGCATGCCGTGTTTGGAACCGGTTTGGATCGAAGACGTAATGCGGAAAATTTTGTTTTCCCGAATTAGGTTGGCGATCCCCGGCGTGACCACCAGTGTTTCAAAGGCAGCCACGCGACCGCCGCCGATCCGGGGAATCAACTGTTGAGCGAGGATTCCGATGATCGAGGTCGCAAGCTGCGTGCGAATCTGATCCTGCTGATTGGTGGGGAACACGTCGATAATGCGATTGATCGTGCCGGCGGCACTACTCGTGTGGAGCGTGGCGAACACCACGTGGCCCGTTTCCGCCGCGGTAATGGCGGCTTCAATCGTTTCGAGATCGCGCATTTCGCCCACGAGAATCACGTCGGGATCTTGGCGCAACGCTCGGCGAATCGCCTCCGCGAACGAGGTGACGTCCACCCCCACTTCGCGCTGATTGATCGTGCTCTTGCGGTGGTTGTGATAAAACTCGATGGGGTCTTCGATGGTAATAATGTGGTGATCGACCGTTGTGTTGAGGTAGTCGATCATCGCCGCGAGCGTGGTACTCTTGCCGGAACCTGTGGGCCCCGTCACCAAGATCAACCCGCGAGGCCGCATAATCAAATCTTTGAAAATTGAAGGCACTGACAGTTGATCCATGCTCATCAAGTGAACCGGTATCTGCCGTAGCACCATCGCCACGTTGCCCCGCTGGCGAAAGACCGACACCCGGAAGCGGGCCTGATCGCCGAAGGCGAAGCCGAAGTCGGTGCTGCCCGACTCTTGGAACTCCTGTTGGCAGCGGTCAGGCGTGATGCTTTTCATCAAGCCCATGGTGTCGGCCGCTTCGAGCACCTTGGTTTTAAGCTTCTGCATATGGCCATGCAGTCGCAGCACGGGAGGTTGCCCCACCGTGATGTGCAAGTCGCTCGCCCCCTGCTTCACTTGCGCCGAAAGCAATTTGTCGATCAGAATTGTGCCCATAAATCTCTGTTCCAAGACCGGCGATTCGTTGAATCGCGGCTGTTTTTTTAAGCCGTGCGACGCGTTGCGTCGCGGCTACTTCCATTCTAATTGCCCTGCGATCTCCTAGGTTTCCACCTTTTTAGCAACTCGGAAGACTTCCTCCAGCGTGGTAACTCCTTGCAGGGCCTTGCGAATGCCGTCTTCATAAAGCGTAGTCATGCCTGTGCTTATAGCGGCCTTGCGAATCTCAGCGGTGGAAGCCCCCTGGAACGCCAGTTCCCGCACCTTTGAGTTCATCATCATTAACTCGAAGATGCCCAGCCGTCCGCGATAACCACCTTTGCCACAGTGCGAGCAACCTTGTCCCTTCATGAACGTGGCACCCGCGGCTTGTTCGGGAGTAATCCCCGCAGCTTCGAGTTGGGCGTCGGTCGGCTGATGGGGATGTTTGCACTTGGTGCAAACCACGCGGACCAAGCGCTGGGCCAAGATGCCGATGATGCTCCCCGCCACCAAGTAAGCGGGTACTCCCATGTCCACCATCCGCGTGATCGCACCGGGGGCGTCGTTGGTGTGCAGCGTGCTGAACACCAAATGGCCCGTGAGCGAGGCTTGAATTCCCATCGAAGCGGTTTCTTGATCGCGCATTTCGCCGACAAGAATAATATTAGGCGCTTGCCGCAACATCGCGCGAATGATCAGGGCAAAGTCGAGCCCAATGGCATGCCTGACTTCCACCTGGTTTATGCCTGGCAAATAATATTCAACCGGGTCCTCCGCCGTAATGATCTTGCGGTCGGGACGATTGAGCTCGTTGAGCGCGGCGTAGAGAGTCGTCGTTTTGCCGGAACCCGTGGGGCCCGTCACCAGGAAAATGCCGTTGGGTCGGCGAATCAGGGTGCGGAACTTACGGAAGTCGGCTTCTGACAAGCCCAACTGCCGCACGCCGACCTTGATGTTGTCCTTGTCCAAGAGCCGCATCACGCACGACTGTCCGTGCGTGGTGGGCAGCATGCTCACGCGCAGGTCGAGCTCCTTGCCACCCGCCGTGATTTTGATGCGGCCGTCCTGCGTTCGGCGGCGCTCGGCGATGTCCATTTTGGCCAGAATCTTGATACGCGAGAGCAAAGCGCCGAGCAAGCGCCGCGGCGGGCTGTCGCGTTCCACCAACACGCCGTCAATTCGGTAGCGAATTCGCACCCGCTCTTCAAATGGTTCGACGTGGATATCCGAAGCCCGCAACTGCACGGCTTCGGTAATCATGAGCTGCACGAGCCGCACGATCGGGGCGCTCGTTTCGTCGACCACGTCGTCATCGCCATGGGCATCATCCCCCTCAGTCTCGGTAAAGTCGATGGCCGTGTCGGTGAATTCCTGCAACATCGAGTCGGCT
>JBGTMM010000599.1:0-16383 GCA_041743635.1 Bythopirellula sp. | reverse complement strand
ACTGGTAGCCCAAGTGGCGGGCCGTACGGGGCGGGGCGAAAAGGGTGGCCGGGTGTTGGTGCAAACGCTGAGCCCCGATCACCTGGCGATACGCGCGGCCGTGCGGCACGATTACGAAATGTTCGCGACGGAGGAGCTTGCCGTGCGCCAGCAACTTCATTATCCCCCCTTTGGTTCAATGATTCGACTGGTGGCACGCGGCCCGGCGGAGGAGACGGCCCGCGCGGTGGCCGAGCAAGTGGCAATTGAGCTGCGCGCAGCGGCTGCCGAATTGACGGGAGTGCGTGTGATGGGCCCCGCGGCGGCGGCGATTGCCAAGCTGCGGGATCAGTATCGATTTCAAATTCAACTGCAAGCGCACGCCATGCCGCCGCTGCATGAGGCGGTCGAGCGCATGACAGCCAAGTTGAAACTTCCCGAGAAGGTGTTTCTGGCGGTGGATGTGGATCCGTGGGATATGCTTTAGGGAAGTCAGTGGTTGGTGGTCAGTGGCTAGAGATACGAGTCTCTTGTTGCACTTGGACGCGGCTCTGCAATTGACCTAGAATAAACTGCTCAATGCTTTCGTCTCGACCACTGTCCACTGACCACCAACCACTGACCTCTTCCCATGAGCTATCGCGGCCTGACCAAAACGATTGGCGAAACCAGCTTGGAGCGCAAGTGCCGGCTGCTGTTCGGGGCTTGCCTGTTGCCACTGATCGCGGGCAGCTTTTGGTGGTATGCCCTTCAGACGAACAAGATCGTGGAAGAGCAAGCCCGCTTCACAGGGGCGGCTTTGGCCAACGCGGCTTTGGTAGAGGCTCATTTCAAGGAATCTGACCCCGATGTTGAATTGCGGCCCGTCGATCGCAAGATCGCCGACATGTTGCGCAGCAGCGATTACAAATGGCAGGTGCTCTTACCAGAAAACGAAAATCGTATCGGCAGACCCGAAGAGCAATTTGAATGGGATTTGATGGGTCGTTGGACGGAACTAGGTAAAACACTGCGAAGCGACGACGAGATCAATGCGATTGAAACTCAATGGGAGCAGCGCGTGGTTCCGAAAACCGAATTCGTTTCGGCGGTTAATCTCAGTGAGGAGGAAAAAGAGCAGCAACAGGGGGAGTCGAAATGGACCTATCAATACTACGAACCCGTTTTTGCCAAGCAGGGTTGCATCTTGTGCCACAGTAACCCCGGCGTTGCGGTTTATTGGCCCGATCTGCAAGTAGGCGATTTGTTGGCGGTAATCCGAGTCGAAACCGACGCTGAAGAGATTCGTTCCGCCCAGCAACGAAACATCGCCTGGATGATTGTTGCCGCCGTGGCGACTGTGTTTCTTTCCATGGTCGCGCTTTACGCCATTGTGCGTTACATCATCGTCAAGCCCTTGCGCCACCTGCGTGACGTGAGTAACGCGATTCGAAGTGGCGACATCGAGCAACGGGCCGTCATTCATACGGGGGACGAGTTCGAGGAACTGGGCGCCGCGTTCAATCGGATGTTGCGGCAACTCTTGCGGCAGCAGGATGAGCTCAAGGAAGTCAACACCGAACTCGATCAAAAAGTCGATGAAATGGCTCAAGCCAACATGCGGCTGTTTGAGATGAATCAAATTAAGAGCGATTTCCTGGCGACGGTGAGCCATGAGCTGCGCACGCCGCTTAACAGCATTATCGGTTTTAGCGACTTGCTGGCAACGCTCAAGAAATTGGAAGACAAGGAACGCCGCTATGCGAGCAACATTCAACGTTCGGGGCGGCAGTTGCTCGAAATGATCAACGATATTCTTGATCTGGCCAAAATCGAGAGCGGCAAAATGGATGTCCGGCAAAGCGATTTCAGCATCAGTTCAGTCGTCTCGGCCCAATGCGACATGGCTCGGCCGTTGAGCGAAAAGAAGAATATCGATCTGGATTGTGAGATCGAACCGGCGCTCCCGCTGATGCGGCAGGATCGCAGTAAGGTGGAGCAGATTCTTAATAACTTGCTTTCCAACGCGATCAAGTTCACGCCCGATGGAGGACGGATTACGGTCAAGGTGCAGCGAGACCGGCGGGGGGATCTCCAACTCAGCATCGCCGATACTGGCGTGGGAATTAGCGAGGATGAGCAGGGGGTGATCTTTGAAAAGTTTCGCCAAGGGTCGAATGTGCTCTCGGGCGGGACGGCAATGACGCGAGAGTATTCAGGCACCGGTTTGGGGTTGTCGATTGTCCGCGAGTTGTGTCGACTGCTGGGGGGCGAGATCACCGTCGAGAGCGAGCTGGGCAAAGGAAGCGAGTTTACCGTCGTGTTGCCGTGGGAATTAGGCGACGCGCCGCGCACCGTTTTGGAGTTGGCCGAAGATTTGAAGCAGTTCGCCAAGCCGCGGCTGGATGGTCTCGCCGCGCCGACTACAAAATGATCTCACAACCTGGCTCCTTGAATTCGCATGAAAAAATCTCCCCAGGTCCATCTGTTTACCGACGGCGGCTGTAGCGGCAATCCGGGACCAGGGGGTTGGGCCTTTATTCTGCTTCACCCCGCCACGGGAAAGCAACTAGAGCGCTCCGGCGGGGAACGTGAGACGACCAACAATCGCATGGAATTGACGGCGGTGGTCGAAGGACTAGCGGCGCTCAAGCAACCCGCCTCGGTCGAGCTCTTTACCGACAGCGTGTACGTCGGGAAGGGAATCATCGAATGGCTGCCAAAGTGGAAGGCCAATGGCTGGCGTCGCAAGGAGGGGACCAGGTTTGTTCCCGTGAAAAACGAAGATCTCTGGCGGAACCTCGATGCCCAACTCGCCCGCCATGAGGTGGCTTACACTCGCGTGGCGGGGCATAGCGGCCACATCGAGAATGACCGCGTGGATGAACTCGCCGTCGCGGCGTATCAGAAGTTTCTCAAATAGCGGCTGACTCGGCGCTCGGAATTCGTCGGCTACAATGCGGGCATGGACCACGCGGCCGATGCAAAACTTGATGAAGCCCGAGAGCGGCTGCTCACCCCCGTGGAGCGCTTGCGGGGGGTGAATTCCGAGCGGGCCGAACTTTTACACCGCCTGGGAATTCGCACGCTGAGCGATCTGCTTTTCAATTTCCCGCGTGATTATCAGGACATGTCCGACGAACGTTCCATTGCCGACCTCGACGAAGATCTGTTGCAATGCGTGCGTTGCACCGTGCAAGAAGTGGCGGTGGCCAATCAGGGATTCGGCAAGAGCCGCGTGTCGATCTTGGTCCGCGACGATACCGGCCACCTGCGGGCGACTTGGTTCAATCAGCCCTTCATGCGCAATAAATTTCAAGACGGGCAGCAACTCTTGCTCACTGCCAAGCCGAAGATGCGGGGCATGATGTGGGAAATGTCTCATCCCCAAGTGACTTGGCTGGGGGAAGAAGAAAATCCGCTCTCGGGTCGCAAGTTGCTACCCGTGTATTCGCTCACCGAAGGCTTGTCACAATTTCACATGCGGCGGCTGGTCTGGAACGTGGTCGAGGAATTCGCCGACGTGCCGGAGGAAGTTTTTCCGAAGGAACTGCTCGAGCGTTACCGACTCGCGCCGCTGGACGTAGCGATTCGCGGGATTCATCAACCGGCCGACCAACAGGAACTCGACCGCGCACGTCGGCGGTTTGTATTTCAAGAACTGTTCGTGCTGCAATTGGCGTTATCGACGCGGCGCGCCTATCAACGGGCGCTCCAAGCTCCGGCACTCCCCGCGACGATGAAGATCGACGCCCGAATCCGGCGGCTCTTGCCGTTTGAGTTGACCGCGAGTCAAGCAAAAGCGATCGCCGAGGTCTCCGCTGACATGGCGGTTGATCGGCCGATGAATCGGTTATTGCAGGGGGACGTGGGGAGCGGCAAAACTTTGGTGGCGCTCTATGCCATGTTGGTGGCCGTGGCGCACGGAAAACAGGCGGTGTTGATGGCCCCCACCGAAATCTTGGCTCGGCAACATGCCGACACGCTCGCGGGAATGCTGGAAGCAAGCCGCGTCCGGTTCGGTGTACTGGCCGGCGGGACCACGAAGACCGAGCGGGAACGCTTGCTCGCTGACATTGCGGACGGTGAAATCGACGTGGTCCTCGGCACGCACGCGGTGATTCAAGATGCCGTGCGGTTCAAGAATTTGGGACTTGTGGTGATCGACGAGCAACATAAATTCGGCGTGCGGCAGCGGGCGGCCTTGCGGCAGGATGTCGAGTCGCCGCATTATTTGGTGATGACAGCCACGCCGATTCCGCGCACCCTGACCATGACGCTGTTCGGCGATTTGGAAGTCTCGACGCTCGCGGAAATGCCCGCGGGTCGACAACCGATCAACACGTATTTGGTCGAACCGGACAAGCAAGCGAATTGGTGGCAGTTTGTCCGCGACCGGCTGCGGGAAGGTCGGCAGGCTTATGTCGTGGCCCCGTTGGTGGACGAATCGTCCACGATTTCCGCCCCCAGCGTCGCGGCGGCGTTTGAACAACTCACCAACGGCGAGTTGGAAGCGTTTCGCATGGCACTTCTGCACGGGCGGATGTCTCCCGCCGAAAAGCAGGAAGCGATGGACCTGTTTCGCAGCGGCCAGACGCAGGTGCTGGTGAGCACGTCGGTGATTGAAGTGGGTGTCGACGTGCCGAACGCCTCGGTGATCACGGTGGTGGGGGCGGAGCGATTTGGGCTGGCACAGCTTCATCAACTCCGTGGCCGCGTGGGGCGAGGATCACATGCGGGGTTTTGCGGCGTGATGGTGAGTGAGGAACTGAGCGAGCAAGGCCGCGAACGGCTGACGGCTTTTGCCAATTCGACCGATGGCTTTGCGCTCGCGGAACTTGATTTTCAAATGCGTGGGCCAGGCGATTTGTTTGGCACGCAGCAACATGGCCTGCCGCCGTTTCGCGTGGCCGATTTGCAGCGTGATCGTGAACTCTTGGAAGAAGCCCGCCGCGAGGCGCAACTCTTGGTCGGCGAAGATCCCGAATTGAAACACGCCCAGCACGCGCGGCTGCGAAAACAGATGCTCACGCGGTATGGTCAGGCGCTGGATATTAGCGACGTGGGGTAGGAATGTGAAATGTATGATGTGAGATTTCTGATGTCAGAGTTTCTTACATTTGCATTTTGATATTTAACATTCCACATCCTTATATCGTCTCATATCAAGACGGCGAACTTGGTGAACTTGCCGAACTTGGTAGTGCGTTTTTTTGGTGCCAAGTTCAACCATTGAAGCGGATAGGGGAAGGTGGAAGGGGTAAACCAGTCGTCGGCGCGCACCGCGAGCGCTTTTATTCCGTGTTCTCCCAATCGCCGACACGCCCCGCTCGCCTCATTTCTGGCTAAGAGCTAACAACTAACGGCTAAGAGCTTTTCAAATGGCGTGGGTCATTTTACTCGAAGGTGGTGACCAATTTGAGAGGTCATTTTTGGCCGCGCTCATCATCGCAGCGGATCGTTTTGACCGAAAGCAGGGGATGGGCTATACTACCCCAAAGGCTCTTTGGTGCCGCTCAACTCCAGGATAATTCCATGAGTACCATCGCACATGTCAAGATTGACGAATACGATCGGATGATCGAAGCCGGCATGTTTGTACCGAGGGAAGAGCACTATGTCGAACTCATCCGGGGAGAAATTCGTCAAATGAGCCCGATTTATCCTCCGCATGAGGCTGCGCTTGACAAACTCTCCTATTGGAGCATTGATAATGCTCCCCGCGATGCCGCGTGGATCAGAAATCAAAACTCACTGGGGATTCCCGAATTGGAAAGCGTTCCCCAACCCGATTTGTTTTGGGTGCGAAAGCGAGATTACAGCAAGGCACGACCCCTCGCCGATGACGTTCTGCTACTCATCGAGGTTGCCGATAGTAGTTTGCGATATGACCGCGGAACCAAATCAGACCTCTATGCCGAGGCGGGGATTCAGGACTATTGGATTGCGAATGTTCAGCAGCAGGTGATCGAAGTGCATCGCCAGCCAGTTGCAGGCCGTTATCAAGATCGGCGCATTTTTGCACAGGGCGAATCTGTGGCACCACTGGCGTTTCCCGAGATTGTTCTGGAAGTGGCGAGCGTGTGGGCCAGTGGGGAATCTTGAATCTGAAAAGGCAGATGCCGGAACACGAATGAATTAGTGGCGACACCTTCGGCCGCGGCCCCAACTGGCCGCCGTGCCGATCACACTCAACGTCAGTGTCATCGGCTCGGGGATCGTTTCCACGGTCACTTCAAACGCGAGCTCGCCGTTCGGTATGATCACAAACGGCGTGCCGCTTCTGCTGCGAAGGATTTCACCTCCCGGATAGCTGCGCCCTGTGCCGCTTGTTTGATCGCCTAGGATTTGAAAGTTGCTATTGAGTCGTTCGGCGACTAGTAGCAGGGCGTATTGTTGCTGACTCTGTAGGACGACTTGATCACCACTAAAATGTGCGATCGCATTGAGCACGTCGATATCGCTGAACTGACCGTTGACGTGAAGCCCCTGTAGAGGCGACGTGGCGAGAATCGATCCTGGCTGTCCATTCTCCAGAGCAGTCACCGCAAGTTGGAGGCCAGTTGGTTCGACATCAAGGCTTGCGGCCGTCACCGAGGCAGTAAGCAGCCGCCCACTGACCTCGGCCGTGAACGTCTGGGCAATGCGAAACACTGGGATAGCGGCCCCGCCATTGTTGCCGAACGGGACAGCAAAGGTCGTCTCGATCGGGTCGGGCAGACGGTAGGTTGCCGCGATCTCAGTTGCAGCTTCGGTCGTTGCCCCCACCGACATGAGGATCAATAAAAGCAGAAGGCGTGAGCAGAGATATCGCATTTGGGGTTCCTTGTGAGAGCACTCACAGTTTAACCAGGTCAAGAGAAGTGCGAAAGTGGAAGAATTCCATCCGATCTCAATGGTGAAGACCGCTAAGCCGTAAGCGGCTGAACCGCGACGAAGTTATCGATTCGGCTTGCCTTTGGCCAGCGGTGGAACTTCGTACTGCTTTCTTAGCTGGGCAAGATTCTTTTTCATCGATGCGACGACCTTCGCATACTCGGGATCGTCGAAGACGCTTTGCAGCTCATGGGGGTCCCGCTCCAGGTCGAAGAGTTCCCAGGCCTGTTGGGGATAATAGTAGTTAATCAATTTGGTGCGTCCGTCACTCACCCCCTCGAAGCGAGGAAGGTTGTAGGAACCATCTTCGTAGTAGTGATAATAGAGTGCCTTGCGCCAATCATCGGGAACATCTCCGGTGAATAATGGCCGCAAGGATTTTCCGTCGAGGTCTTTGGGAATCTCTGCTCCGGCCAGATCGAGCAAGGTCGGCGCATAGTCGATGTTTTGAATTAACGCGGCGCACTTCTGGCCTGGCTTTACTTTCGCGGGCCAGCGGAGCATGAATGGCATCGCGAACGACTCCTCATACATCCATCGTTTGTCGTTCCAGCCGTGCTCACCCGTGAAGAACCCCTGGTCAGAGCTGTAGATGACAACCGTGTTCTCAGCGAGGCCGTGCCGCTCCAAGTAGTCGAGAATGCGTCCGACGTTGTCATCGATGGCGGCGACGCACCGTAGATAATCTTTGATAAATCGCTGGTACTTATATCGCTCGAGCTCCTGGCTGCCGTCGGCCAACTTGCCCGCGGCTCGCAGCCGGCGGTACTCCAGGTTTTCCGGATCGTAGGCTTCATGGTACGTGGCGCGCTGCTCGGGTGTCATTCGTGCAAGATAGTCATACTTGCCCTTCTCACTGTCCGCGAGCTCGGTACCGCCGGGTGGGGCAATATTGAGTATTTCTTCTTGCATCATCTTGAATTCCATGTTCGTGTTGGCGGCGTAGGCAGAACGCCCCGCATAGTCATCGAACATGGTCTCCGGTTCGGCAATCTCCTCGCCGTCGTACTTATTCATGTGCCGCGGGGGTGGAACGCGGTGAATATGAGGCGATTTGAATTGACACATCACCAAAAACGGCTCGGACGAATCGCGATGAGTTTCCAGCCAAGCGAGGGTCTGATCGGTAATAATGTCGGTCGAGTAGCCCGTCACCTTCGATTGTTTACCGTCTTTGTCGATGAACTCAGGGTTGTAGTAGTCGCCTTGTCCCCCCGCGCCGGTGAAAATATTCCAGTAGTCGAACGAATCGCCGGGAGAGCCGCGGTCTCCTTTCATCATGTGCCACTTGCCTATCAGCGCGGTATTGTAGCCCACTTCACCCAGCGAGCGCGTAAAAACAAACTGGTCACCATTCCAAACGTCCGCATTGTCAAGCACACCGTTTTTGTGGCTGTGTTTGCCAGTGAGGATGCTCGCTCGCGAGGGGCAGCAGATGGAATTCGCGCAGTAGCTGCGCGTGAACAAGATGCCTTCGCCCGCAATGCGATCAATGTTCGGCGTCTCGTTCAATCCGGCGCCGTACGCGCTGATCGTGCGGAGGGCATGGTCGTCGCTGAAGATAAAAACGATGTTGGGTCGATCCTCGGACGCCGCCTCTCCTTGATCGGCGGCAACCAGCCGGGCAGCGAACAAGCAAGACAGCAATAAAAAAACCAGTCCGCACTTAAGGATCGATCGGTGTTCGCTCATTGTCGAGTGCCTGCCAAAGAGGAATGGAGAGAAGTGGAGGCAGGTCATCATAGCGGAAAATGGGAAAGGGAAAAAGGATTACGGACCTTCGTTCCTCAATGGCTCTGCTGTCGTCGATGGTTGTTCGCCTGTGAGTGCCTTCGCCAAGCGCACCAATTCCAGGAACTCTCCGCGGTAGCCGTGGGGGTCGTCGCCGAGTGCGGAGTGCGCGATTTCTGATACTGCGTCGAACGATGTTTCGCCTTGGTGCTCGGAGTTGCGGAGCAACATGCCGAAGCTGGCGACGGCTGCGGCGAATCGGAAATCTTTGGTGGCTTCGGCGAAGGAGCCGCCCCTATCGGTGATGGGGAATTCGAGTTTGGTGCTTTTGTCGGCGTCCGGGAGTTTGTAGCGGAGTTTTAGGGTGAGCAGCTCGTTGCTAGCCGCTTGCGGCTTAGCGCTCCCACCATAACCGCCCCGACCACCGTATTCACCACCATATCCGCCAGGACCTTCTGCACCGTACTCAATGGGTTGTTGATATTTCAGGGGATCGACACCCGTCGCGCCGACTTCCTTGCCGGCCGGCACGATTTCGTAGAGGGCGGTGACGGTGTGGCCCGCGCCGATTTCGCCGGCGTCTTTTTTGTCGTTGTTGAAGTCCTCGGTCTTGAGCATCCGGTTTTCATAACCGATGAGCCGGTAGCCGGCGACCTGGGCGGGATTGAATTCGACTTGAATTTTCACGTCCTTGGCGATGGTAATGAGTGTGCCGACCATTTCCTCGACGAGCACCTTGCGGGCCTCGGTGAGATTATCGACATAGTGGTAGTTGCCGTTGCCCTTGCCGCTGATCGCTTCCATCATCGCATCGTTGAGATTGCCCCGGCCAAAGCCGAGGACGGTGAGAAACACGCCGGTCTTGGCTTTTAGTTCGGCCAGCCGCGTGAGCTCATCGGTGTCGGTAACGCCCACATTAAAATCGCCGTCGGTGCAAAGGATCACGCGGTTGGTGCCGCCTTCGATGAGATTATCGGTGGCCACTTGGTAGGCGAGATTGATCCCCGCGCCGCCGGCCGTCGAACCCCCAGCGCGGAGTTGGTCGAGCGCGGCGAGGATCGTTTCTTGTTCGTTGCCACGGGTGCTATTGAGGGCCAAGCCTTCGCTGGAGGCGTAGACCACAATCGCCACCTTGTCGTTCTCGCCAAGCTCGCGAGTGAAGAGTTTCATCCCTTCCACCAAGAGCGGCAGCTTGTTCGGTTCATTCATCGAGCCTGAGACGTCGATCAAGAACACGAGATTCGATTGCGGCCGTGCGTGGCGGTCGATGTCGCGGCCCTTGATGGCGATCCGCGCGAGCCGGTGTTCGGGGTTCCAGGGGCAGCCGGCGATTTCCATATTCGCGGCGAAGGGGGTGTTGTCGGTTGGGCCGGTGTAGTCGTAATCGAAGTAGTTAACGAGCTCTTCGATCCGCACAGCATCAGGCGGAGGCAGCCGCCGCGATTGCTGGAGAAACTGCCGGACGTTGGCATAGCTGGCGGTATCGACGTCGATGGAGAACGTGCTCACCGCGTCGGGGCCGGTGGCGGTGATGAATGGGTTTTCGTGGATGGGAGTGTACTGGTCGCGGGAGGGTTCGGGGGCAGTACTGAGTGGGCTATCAAGAGGAACCACCGTGAAAAAGTTATCAACTTGTGTCTGGGAAGAGTCTTCTAAAGTAGGACGCGATCGTTGGCTCAGGTCAACATGCCCATACATTTTGCGGCGAGCGGTCAATTCTTCCCATTGATCGGCGTCAGGATAGATGACTGGAGGGGCAGATGCTTCTTCGCCTTCGAGTGCAAAAGAATTTTGGCGAAAAGGAACGGAAAGGTCAAAGGCATACGATCGACGTCCGCCGTATGCGCCTCCGGCAGAAGGTGCAGTGGCTTTGTCTCTCAAAATTTTTTCTTTGATGGCGGCGGAATCAGCCTGGGACCACAGACCTGAGTCATCATGGGGAATATTCAGTGCGGGCAAATCTCCCGCACCCTCGCCTTGAGCGATGCCGAGTCGTTCTTCTTCCCCATCTTGAATGATTATGTGCGGGGTGACGGTCATCATGAGCTCTTCGCTCGACTTGGGTGCGTTGGCATCATTGATAAGGCCTTTGAGGCCCATGCCGATATCGATTCCGTCAGAATTGAGCGGCAAGCTCTCTTCCTTTGCCGATTCACTCTCGGATTTTTCAGATTGCACTTGCGCGAGATTTTCGAAATTGCCTGGGTGACGTGAGGCATTCCTTGCCGGCATCAGCAGAGCGATGACCGTGCCGACGCAGGCGATTGTAGCGGCAAGCATCGCCCAGGATCGCAGACGGGATGATTGTTTCACTGTGCTGGTGCCCATGGTCGTGTTTCCTTGCGCTAAAGTCACGGGTTCGGCGGCGGTGAGTTGCGCCGTGGCGAGGATTCGCTCCGACAGATCAGGCGGGGTTTCGCCGCCCAACAGTTCGGCCAGGCCGCGGTCGAGGAGGGTGTCGGGGTAGTCGTTGGTAGGTTCGAGGGTGTTCATGGTTATTCCGTGTGACGCGTTGCGTCACGGCTAAAAAGTTCGCTTATCGTCATTCTGAGGGAGCTTTAGCGAATGAAGAATCTGGGTTCAATAATCACACGCAGAGGATGACGTGCACGGGTTTAACCCAGATTCTTCAGTCGCCGAGGCTCCTTCAGAATGACATTAAACTTTCTTCTCAATACATTTGCGTAACACTTCGCGCGTGCGCCTCAGCAGCGTTTTCACGCCGTCGGGTTTCATGTCGAGTTTTTCTGCCAGTTCCTCGCGGCTGAGGCGGTCGCGATAAAAGCCGTCGATGGCGGCTCTCACGCGGCTTTCGAGTTGTTCCAAACATTCGGCGAGTGCGGCCAGGAAACCGGTCGTGCCGCCGGGATCGATCGCTTGACTCCACACTTGTTCCGCCGTGGCGAGTTCCACGGTGCTGATCTCCCGGCCTTGGCGTCGGCGGGCCATCAACAATTGGTTGCGGGCCACGGTGCGCAAGTAGGCCGCCGTTTGTTGCTCGCTTTGTTCCATAAACTGGGATCGCGTAAGCGCCAAAAATGTTTCCTGCGTGAGGTCGTCGGCATCGCTCGCCGCGGCACCCAGGTAACGCAGGTACCGCCAAACGTCGGCTTGGTGTTCGCGGACCAGCTCGGCCAAATCCCTGGCGGTTAGCTTCATCGTCGGTAACTCGCTGAGAAGTGCGGACATGAGAACCTAAGTGCCGCGGGCGGGTGCAAAGGGTTCAGGAAAATGTAAAATGTTTGATGTGAGATTGCAGATGTAAGAATTTCTGACATCTGCAATCATACATTTCACATCGAACATTCCTCACTCCGCTAGCATTTCGTGTAGTTTCGCCAGCGCGCGGGAGATCATCACTCGGGTCGCCCCGTCGGTCTTGCCGATTTTTTTGGAGATTTCTTTCGACGAGAGGCCCACGAGATAACGGAGCCGCAGGGCTTCGCGCTGCTCTTCGGGAAGCGTGTCCAAGGCGGCGAGCATCCGCAATTGGCGTTGATCGCGGGAGAAAGCATCGCTGGGGGTGGTCATGCTCGCGGCGAGCAAATCGGCGAGCCCTGCCGCGGCGCTGCCGTCGGGGCTGGCGGCCTCGCGGCTGGCGTCGCGTTTCTGGCTGGCAAAGAATCGGCGATGGGCGTCGATGATCTTCCGCTCGCAGATTTGGAACAGCCAGTTCAGCGGGTCCCAACTCGTGAGGTCGGTTTGGGTGAGCGTCCGCACGGCTTCCATGCTGGCTTCTTGCAGCACGTCTTCGGGTTCAAGCTTGCGCTGAAGCTGCGTGCCGATGCGGCTGCGAATGAACGCCAAGAGGGCCGCTTCGTTGATTTGCAGGAACTTTACTAAGGCGGCTTCATCGCCAGTTCGCAGGCCGGCCAGGATTTTTGTATCATGGGTATTCATGGGGAGGAGTGAGTAGGTGAGTGGTGAGTAAGTGAGTGGGTGATACCCTGTCATTCTGAAGGAGCTTTAGCGACTGAAGAATCTAGGTTCCAACATCACACGCAGTGGATGAGCGTTCACATGTTTGACCAAGATTCTTCGGTCGCTAAAGCTCCCTCAGAATGACCGTACGCGAGCCTCCCTACTTCATTGCCAATCAATCTTTCTGTTGATCGCATATGAGCACCAGCCATTTTAGCCGTATGAGCGCCTCTTCCGATAGCAAATCGGCCCAGGGTGCGGGGTCTCCCAGTGAAGCCGCTCAGATCGAAGCTGCTCAGATTCAGGAACAGCGCTGGGATCGGATTGCCGGGGCGATTGATCGATTGTCGAGTGCCTGGGAATCGCACTTTGCGGGGTCGCGGACCGAGCCGCGGCTGAGCGATTTTCTGCCAGCGGGCGACGTGGAGTTCGCCCGGGTGGCGCTCCCCGAGTTGGTGAAAGTCGACTTGGAGTACCGCTGGCAGTACGGGCGCTCGCCGCGACGGGTGGAAGAGTATGTGGCGGACTTTCCGACGCTTGGGCCGCTTACCGAGTTGCCGATCGACTTGATCCACGAAGAACTGCAAGTGCGGATGCAAGCTGGCGACCGCGTGACGGAAGCAGAAATTCGCCGCCGGTTTCCCCAGCAGGCAACCGCGCTGTGTGAATTGGTGGGGGGCATGGCGGTGGCGGGTTCGCCGACCTGCACCTATTATGCCTCGACCACAAAACGAAGCGGCGAACCCGCAAGCGGCAGCGCTGAGCTACCCAGTGATGGCAAGCCCAGCGCGTCGAAGTTTGCCGAACTCGAGCTGAATTTTGAACCCGGGCAAACCATCGACGATTTTCAATTGCTGACCGAGTTGGGTCACGGGGCGTTCGCGCAAGTGTTTCTCGCCCGGCAGATTTCGATGGAACGACTGGTCGCGCTAAAAATCTCGAAGCACACGGGGAGCGAACCGCAGACTCTCGCGCAGCTCGACCATTCGCACATCGTGCGGGTGTTCGATCAGCGCACGAGCGGCGATCCCCCGGCGCGGCTGCTGTACATGGAAGTCGTGCCGGGTGGCACGTTATTCGACGCCGTGAAGCGCGTGCGCGGCACACCGCAAAAACAACGGACCGGGCAACTGCTGCTCAACGTGGTGGACGAACATTTGGGAGCGAGTGGCGCGGCCCGGCCCGAGGGTTCCACGCATCGGCAGTGGCTCGAGGAAACCAAGTGGCCGCTGGTGGTGTGTCGGCTGGGCGCGCAACTGGCCGAGGGTTTGGCCTACGCCCATTCGCGGGGCGTGTTGCACCGCGACATCAAGCCGGCGAACGTGCTGCTCTCGCCCGAGGGGACGCCGAAGCTCGCCGATTTCAATGTGAGCTACAACGGGGGCCGTGCCGATGAAGATCCCGCCGAAGCGTTTGGCGGATCGCTAGCTTACATGTCGCCGGAGCAATTGCAGGCCTGTCATCCCGTGCTCGGCGGCTCGCCCCAGTTGGTTCGCGATCAAAGCGACGTCTATTCGCTGGGCGTCGTATTGTGGGAGTTGCTGTGCGGCCTGCGGCCGTTCGACGACGGACCGAGCGAAGGAGGCTCGCTCGCGCAGATTCAGCGGATGATTGACCGCCGACACTATGTCGACTTCCACGAGCTTTGCCAGGCGCTGCCGAGCGATTGCCCAGAATCGTTGCGTGGCGTACTCGTGAAATGTCTGGCTTCACGCAAAAGCGAGCGCTATCAAACAGCCGCAGAAGTGGCTCGAGCTTTGCGGCTCTGTTTGCATCCGTGGTGCTGGACGTTGCTGCAAGAGCCGCAGAGCTTGCTGGCGAAGTTCATGATCGCGCAGCCGATACCCACGGTTGTCGTGGCGACGTTGTTGCCGAATATTTTGGCGGGTGCGTTCAACTATTCTTACAATCGAAATCGTATTGTCAACGATTTCGCGCATTTATGGGACCGGTTCGATACCGTGCAGTGGTGGATCAACGGCATTGCATTTCCTTTGGGAGCGTTGGTCGGAGTGGGGGCCGTGCGGCGGGTCGCCAAGCTCTTGGGCCGCGATAAACCCGAAACCGCGAAGCAAGGGGGACAGCAAGTTTTATTTTTTGGTTGGTTCATGTCGCGGTTGACGTTGGTGATGTGGAGCATTTCGGGCTTGATTTTTCCCTTGGCGCTGAATTTCGGTCAAGAAATTCCTGGCCTCGTTGGCTTCTATTCGCATTTCTTCATGTCGCTCGCGCTCTGTGGGATCACGGCGGCGGTGTTTCCGTATTTTCTGCTCACGACGCTTGCCGTGCGAGTTTATTTTCCCGCCATTGTGCGCAACGGCGTCGTGGCGGGGCCGCGGTGGCACGATCTGATGAAGCTGCGCAAGCTCAACCGTTTGCATTTGGCGTTATCAGCGCTCGTGCCGATGTTGGGAATGTTGCTGGTGTCGATGAGTTCGGCGGTCGAGCAGCAATGGGCTTTAAAGGTGGTAAGCGGCGTGGGCATCGTGGGCTTCGCGGCGATGTTCTTGTTGGAGCGCTATATTGAGAGCAATCTGGAAGCGCTGGAGAAAATCGCCATCGATACGCCGCGGGGGATGTGAGGAATGTGTAATGTGCGATGCATAATTTATGATGTGAATTTGTCTGACATCATCAATCACACATCTGACATTCGCATCTTCGCGTTCGCGACGCCGCGCAAGAACGCCACTTCAAACACTTCGCTTCCGCCGGAAGTGAATTCGAGAAGGCCTTCTTGCTTGCCGGTGTGCAGATTCACCAGGGCCACTCCGGCGATTAAGTTTTCGTGGCGTTCGCGGACCGGTGGTGCGTCGAGGATATGTTTGGGACGGATTTTGGAGAGGCCCACGAGGGCGTGATTGCCGACGAAGCACAAGCCGCGCGTGAAACCGGGGAGGGCGCAGACTTCGGGACATTCACCCGTGGCGGGATCGAACTCGGAAAGCGAGCCGTGCCCCGAATTGCAGAGCCACCACTGGCCTCGATAACGCCGCGGCGAGTGTGGCATGCTCAAACCACGCGCAACGATTTGGCGTTTGGGGACATCAATGAGCACCCCCGACGTGAAACGATCTTCCTTCCGCCAGTCATTTTTTTCGTCGGTTTCACAGAACGCGGTCGCCATGGCGGGCTTGCCATTGGCCATCCCCAGGCCATTGAGATGGCAGCGGTCTTGGCGAACCATGGTCGAAATGAACGGCGGCAACCAGCAGTGAACAAAACGCTTCTTGTCGGACACCCGCGCGAGGCCATTGAAGCGCGTGTTGACAAAATAAAGTCCGCGCTGGCCGAACGCCAGGTCGTGGGCATTCACTTTGCCGGTGTGATAAGTTTTCGTCGGTTGAAATAAGCGAGCATCATCGGTCAAACGAAACGTAAGAATTTGTTCGCGGACCGCGATGGCGAGTCGACGGCCGTTGACGGCCATTCCCATGGGGCGAGCAAGTTTATGCGAGTGGAATTTGAGCTTTCGCCCCTCGCAACCGACGAACACCAGTTTGCTCGACGTGTAGGTGGTAATCGCCAAACTCCCACCACTCGCGCGCAACCAATCCGCCATCTTGCCGTGAAAGCGACAGCGCAGCGGCGGCTTGCGAGTTTTCTGAGGGGAGTCGTCGGTCTGTTCGCTCATGCTTAGGCACTCTTAAAAAGTTTTAATCGCTGAATTGTACAGGATTTCTTTTGTGAGTCGAAGGTTGGACATAGGTTGCGAAGCTATGCTCGTAAGCGTAATCTGGAATTTCAGATTAATAAGCCACAGAGCGACTGTGTTAAATGTCAAGTAAGGAAACTGATCGGATCAGTGAATTGCCATATTTTTCCAGGGAGTGTTGTTTTTGATCATGGTGTTGAGTATGACCAAGAGCTTTCGGATGCAAGCGATCTGGATCGCTT
>JBGTMM010000598.1:0-3891 GCA_041743635.1 Bythopirellula sp. | reverse complement strand
GGCCGCGCTGGATGAGCTTGCGAAGTTGATCCGGCCGCGTGAGTTGCTGCCATTGATCGCGGGCGAGCTCCGCGATGCCGCCCGGTGGGGCCTGCATGTCGCGGCGATAATATTCAACGAACACATTGCCGACCCACCGCGTGACGAGCGCTTGGGTGATTCCCTGCACAAGCCCGCCGGCGATCGTGCCGATGCCGGGAACGGTTTTTAAGAGCGAACCAATCCCCGCGGCGACGGCCGGCGAGACAGCGGTCGCGCCGACCATCGCAATGAGATTCTTGCCTAGTTGTTCGAGCATCTTCACCACGCCGTCGGTATCGATGGGCTGCTTGTAAACGTTGGCGAGTTCAAAAATCATCTTCACCGTGATCGCGCTGCCGCCGGCCAAATCCAAGAGGGGAATCGGATTGATCCCCGCCGCCCCCCCGGCCGCCCACATGTGCCGGTTAATGATTTCATTGGCCTTGGCGTCGAGCACCGCGCGGACCCGCTGCTTGGCCTCGTCCACCAATCCCCGTGATTGCAGCAGCAGATTCGCGAGCAGCAACTCGCGGCCATCCTTTTGCACGATCTGCATCAGCCGTGCGGCCAGCGGGGCCACGTTGGGTGGGACTTCATATTCCTCGGCAAGTTCTTCGCCGTTTGATGTGATGCGAATCCGCTCGCGGTTGACCGCCGCCGCGCGGACGGCCACAACGTCACTCGGCGCGATCCCCGTCAACTGCTCGACGATTTGCCGCGTGAGCAGTTCTTCCTCTTCGTCGTCGTACCAATCTTCCTTGTTAAGGCACACCACAATCCGCTTTTCCATCTCGCGGAGTTTTTGCACCAGATCAACTTCGTATGATTTCAGCGGCCCATCGACCACCAAGAGCACCAAGTCGGCATTCTTGGCTGCCAAAGCGGCGATGCCGGCCCGCTCTTCCCCGCGCACTTCCGCGAGTCCCGGCGTGTCGACCAAAATCACTTGCTCGCTCGTGGGCCAGGGGACTTCGCTTCGCACCGAAGTCGTGCCGCCAATCACGTCCGCGGCGAACACCTGCCGCCCGGCGAGCGAGTTCAAGAGCGACGACTTGCCGCTCGAGATCGTGCCGAAGGCCACAATTTCAAGCCGCGAGTCGGCGTGCTTCTTGTCGAGGGCGTGCAGCGCTTTTTCAATCTCGCCGCGCAACTGGGCGGAGACGGCCGCATCGGCGGCGAAGTTTTGGCTCGTGCTCAAATTCTCGCGCAGCTCAGCCTGCAACTGGGCGGCGGAAAGTTCGCTCGGATTCTGTTGCCGACGCTCGCGTGTGCGGTCTTTGCTGCGCGTGTTCCGCCACAACCGCCAAAACACCGTGACGGAAACCCCCAAGAGCGCGATACCCCCCAACGCCACGGCGGAGAGATACGCATACGCGAGCCACGGGTATGTATCGGCAATCGTCTGATAACCGCCGATCACCGAGGGTAGCCACGACACGAGCAAATACCCCGCGATGGCGAGATACACAATCAGCAAAAACAACATTCCCCGCGGGAGGAGTTTCATTATCAATCGACTAATACCATGTTAAAGAACTTACAGGAGGGAGCAGAGTGAGCAGAGAAAAGAATAGGTAATGCAAAATGATAAATGACAAAGGCAAAGATTATTAACATCTCTTTTTCATTTTTCATTCTTGTCTCGTCTCTGCTTCCTCTGCTACCTCCTGTAAAAAAAGACTTCTTTAAGCATAGTTGGTATTCGCCCGGCCTGACAGGTTATTTGTGAGCGATCCACTGTCCAAGCCTTTTCGGATTTAAGGGTAAATAAAGCTGTCGAGCTCGTTCGTGAGTTAATGTTACCCGGTCGCAAACGGCCCCGAATCCCGCAGAGGCTGTGAGTTTTTGCATTGGTCTGGCGGTCCGACGCCGGACAAGTACCTCGTCGATGGTGGCTTCACCCATCGCGCTGTTGTGACCCAACTGGAAGCGGGCGGCACGCAAGTTTACGCTCCGCTCTACCAGGAAAAGAAACAATTGGAGCAGGACAAGAATCCCTACGCTCTCCGGCCTGGAGATTCCGCGAAAACGGGTGACACGATCAACCAAATGAGCGAGCCGCGAGGTTTAATCGGATGGTGCGCGGCTGCTCTCACGACCTAAAATCGTCAGGGAAGCACCGCGAAGACAATCGCTCACAAAAAAACATCTTCGCGAGCGCTCGACAATCCTCGACACCCCGAATAACTCACAGCCTCGCAGGGATACATAATGCCGCGGTCATTGTTTGGCCGAAGGCCTTACTTCACCGTAGCCTGGGGCAACGCCGGGCAACGCCCCAGGACCAATTGCAATCACCTCCGCAATCCGCATTCGCCATTCCGCATTTAGCTGCATCCCATCGAATTCCCGCAATTGTGGCACAGATAGCAATTGCCGTTGCGGACTGTGATCATGCCGCAGCCATCGCATGCGGGGGCGTCCGACTGGAAGCTGGCGAATTGCTCGTTGCGATCGCCGCCGTCCTCGATGTCACCCATCGCGGCACCCGCTCGGGTCAACTGCTTGGAGCTCACGCCGTTGGTATAGGGTGCTGGGGATTGGGAACTGGGGGCTGAGTGATGGCCGTTGGCTTCCGCCTTCACCGTGCCGGCCTGCTTGGCCACCTTCTGCCCGCCGGACTTCATGTCGACGGGCGTTGATTCAGAGGAGGCATCACCCCCAACCGGGGTCGAGGACGACCCGGCTCCCTCGGTCCCTTTCTTTTCCATCACGCCGAGCGTCGCCTCCTTGTAGCCGGGCAGGAATGTGATCCCCAACCAGCGGAAGATGTAGTCGATGACGCTCTTGGCGATCCGAATGTCCGGGTTCTTGGTGTAACCCTGCGGCTCGAATCGCATGTGCGAGAACTTCCGCACGTAATCCTCGAGCGGCACGCCGTACTGCAAGCTCATCGACACGCTCGTGCCAAAGGCATCCATCAAACCGCCGATGGTCGAACCCTCTTTGGCCATGGTGATGAACAACTCGCCCGGCCGGCCATCTTCAAACAGACCAACCGTAATGTAGCCCTCGTGGCCGTTGATGCTGAACTTGTGGGTCAGCGAATGACGGGTGTCGGGGAGCCGCTTGCGATGAGGCTTGCCCGCGAGCGCCGCGTCCTTGTCCTTCTGCCGGTCGGCCTCGGTGCCGGTGTTGAGCGGCTGGCTCTCCTTGGAACCATCGCGGTAGATCGCGATCGCCTTGAGACCCAACTTCCAGCCGTCGATGTACGCCTTGGCGATTTCCTCGGGGGTCGTCGTCTTCGGCATGTTGACTGTTTTAGAAATTGCACCGGAGAGGAACGGCTGAGCGGCCGCCATCATCGTCACGTGGGCTTGCCACGGAATCGAACGCGTGCCGTTGCGGGCTTGGAACGCACAATCGAACACATTGAGATGCTCGGGCTCGAGATCGGCCGCGCCTTCGATCGTGTCTTCCCGGTCGATGTAGCCGAGGATCGATTCGATCGCCGGTTGATCGTAGCCAAGATTCTTGAGCGCTGCGGGGACCGTTTGGTTAACGATCTTCAGCATGCCGCCGCCGGCGAGTTGCTTGTACTTCACCAGGGCGATGTCGGGTTCGATGCCCGTCGTGTCGCAATCCATCATGAAGCTGATCGTGCCGGTCGGGGCGAGCACCGTGGCCTGGGCATTGCGGAAGCCGTGGACTTTACCCGCCGCGAGGACCTGATCCCACAAATTGCGAGCCTCGTCCACCAAATAGTCAGGGCATGCGGGGTTGATCTCGTCGACCGCATCGCGATGCATCTGCATGACGCGATTCATCGGTTCGGCGTTCGGTTCGTATTCGTCGAACGTGCCGACCGCTTCGGCGAGTTCGCTGCTCGTGAGGTTGGCCGTTCCGTGCAAGAGCGCGGTCACGGCACCA
>JBGTMM010000597.1:0-5187 GCA_041743635.1 Bythopirellula sp. | reverse complement strand
CCAGAGAAAGGTGCTGTCCACCAACGGGCGCGGGAGCACGCCCTGTTCGACTTTGAGGACTACCTTGTCGATGAATGCTTTGTCGTCCTTGGTCGTGGCCTTCAGACCCAACGTGAGTTGTTCCTTAAGGGGGAGTTTACGCCCCTCGGTGACTTGGGGCGCAGTTGGTTGTTGAGCGATTGTCGCGTTTACGCAGACAGTGAGGCAGAGCATCGTTAAGATGCCGACGCGAAGTTTTCGTGTGCATTGTCGTGAGCGTGTCATGCAATTCCTCTCGCCAAGCAGAGATTTTGAGCGAAATCCGCAAATGGGGAGCAGGTTATAGTTCTTCGGCTTGGCCCCAGCAACCTCAACGCTGCGAGCATAACGCAAGTTCCTTGGGCACGCGATTTGCCCTTGAAAATACGCCTGATTCGACTACAAAAAAATGCGGTTTGGTATAAAGTTTGCCACCCCAGAATTGGCTTAAAAAACCATCCACGCTGGTCTTTCTTGGAGTAGAATTAACTTGTAATGTCCGAACCCGACTGTTTGGTGGGGCATTTTAGAGTGAAGTGCAAGGCAAACAAATTCCGATTCGATTCGTAACAAACAAGACACACATTTTTTCTCTGCCCGGCAGTTGTTTGACTGGGCTGAGGCTAAGGAGACAAACTTCTCGGCCACAATTCCGTCGGGAGGACCAATTTATTGGATAGGCCCGAGTCACTTAAAATGGCAGTGCGCAGCACTGTTAGACACGCGCCTTTCTTCCAGCGACTCCACACCGTCGCAATTCGGCCGGGAGTTTGATTTAAGAGAAGTCGTGGTCACGCATTCGTGCGGGCCACGGCTTTTTTTGTTGCGCGCCGCTAAGCCGCATGCGGCTAATGCGCGCGGCGGAACGCCACCACCGTCAGATCGTCGGGCTTGGAAGGTTTGCTGCCATTGGGGCCGCGTTCCATCCGCGCAAAGGCTTCGACCATCAAACATGCCACTGCGGTTGGCAGTGGTCCCTTGCGGCAACGGGCGACAATTTCTTCGGTGAGCAGATTGTCGAGCAAGCCATCAGAGGTGAGGAGCAACGTGTCGCGGAACGCCATTTTGCGCGAGGGTCCCATTTCAATTCGCATCTCGGCGGTGCCGAGAACATTGGAAATCAGATGCCGCTCTTCGTGGTGAATCGCATCGGCCTCATTAAGTAAACCGGCTTCAACCGCGTAACCGACGGGAGAATGGGCGAGCGTTTGGAATTTCATTTTTCCGCGCTGGCCGATGAGCATGATTGCCGAATCGCCGATGTGATAGACGCGCACGGTGTCGCCCTGAATCTCTGCAACGCATAAGGTGGTCGCCGCGCCGGTACCAAGCTCGCGGATCGATTCGTTCGCGCGGTCGATGCCAGCGATGATCGCGGAGCGCAGTTGCTCGGAGTCGAGCGGGCCCGCGCTCTCCTCGGCCCGCTCGCGCAAGGCTTCTTCCATCTTTTCGATGGCCATTCGCGAGGCAAGTTCCCCGGCGGCGTGCCCCCCCAGGCCGTCAGCGACCAACAGCACGGCTTGATCCTCGCTTAGCGGGATGACAGCCGCATTATCTTCATTGGGCGTCATTTTCTCGGGGGCGGTGCGCGAAGCGATCACCGCCAATCCATGAGCCACTTCGCGTGTTTCGAGGTGGTTCGGATCGGCGAGAAAAGTGAAATACGGAGCTTCCATAGTTGGGGGCCGCACAAATTTGGTCCTTCGCTCTAAGCCTCGTCGTTAAGCCGCAAGCGGCTCTTCGTTATAACCAAGTCATCGTTTCGAGATACTGTCGCAACTGACCGGCGGTGCGGTACTCTCGCAGGATGAGCGAACGCTTTAACCCACGACAGATCGCTTTCACTTCGGACGGATGCTTTGAGTACCACTGCTTTCCTCCGATAGCATCATAGAAGATTCGGATCAAATCACAAACATCGTCATGCAGATCATGGGCGCGGGCCGTGCCATAATCGTAAAAATCCAATAGCTTTATGTGAAATCCGATGCCCAGGCGTCGAATAATCACATTGCCCATGTGCAGGTCGCCATGATATTCCCGGGCGTTATGGACCCCTTCCATGCCCGAAGCCATTGCATGGAGCAAATGCAATCCTTGGAACACGCTCAAGCGTCGGCCCGGTTGGCGCGCGAGGAACTTGCTCAAGAGTTCGCCTTCCACGAACTCCGACACCAGGAAAGTCACGCGCTGGCCTTTGTAGGTGAAAAACTCGCTCGTGTGATACTGAATCAAAATCGGCACGTGACGGAGCTTGTTGAGTTTGCGGGAATAAAAGCGCGACGTGCGGTCTTTGATATTTCGCTGCGGGAAGAAAAACTTGCCGGCGCGTTCGATGTCGGTCGCCAGTTCGCGGAGCTTGTAGACTTCTCCTTCCCAGCCGCGGCCTAAGCGCGAAACAATTTCATACTTCCCCGCCAGGATACGGCCGGGTGGAAGTTGAAACGAGGTGATCTCTTCTGAACTGGTACGCCGACGCGGCATAGGGTGTCAATCGCAGGTGGGAAAAACAAGCCGCCGAAAAGAAGGAGTGGGGGCGTACTGTTATTTTAGCTTGCCGGCAGCAAATCCGTGCCGAGAATCTGACTGTTGCCGCTAAGCCGCCAGCGGCCGCTGGCGGCTTAGCGGTTGCTAAATATCAGCAAGATTTCCCACTTCTTGCCGAATCTCCTGGGGAGCTACACTTCGGTATGGAACAACTGCCTGCAAAATCGTTATTTCGCTCTCCGTGGCTACTCGCCGTGCCGCTGCTGTTGCTGGTGGCATGGGCCGGCTATCTCTGGGCGTTTCCGGCGTATGTGCCTCCCATACAACCGACACCCAACGGCTACGACGAACTGGTGGAACTCAGTGGCAAGCTCGCCCGCCGGACAGGTTTTTATGACAAGATGTCGGATCAAGAGTTGGCGACCGTTGTGGCCGCCAATGAGCCGATTTTGGCTGAAGCCAGAAAGTCCCTTCGCAAAGAAAGCGTTGTTTCGCTCGATTGGTCGGCCGGCAGAAATTGGTTTGATAATGTGCATATGAAACGCTCTGGTGGATTAAGGGAACTTGCGCGGGCGTTTGCCGCGGAGAGTCTTCACGCCCAGAAACAAGAAAATTCCCGCCACGCTGTCACGTGCGGACTCGAAGCCTTGCAGCTTGTCCCCGCCGCCTCTGGTGGAGGTTTGGGCGTCGACTATCTGATCGGTCTGGGAATCAGTTACGGCGGCACACAAATTCTCCGCGATGCTTGTCAAACGGCCACGCTAGACGACTGCAAATATGTGCTCAACAACTTGCCTGACATTCGCCAACAGATGGAACCGCCAGCGGAGATCACCGAACGAGAGTGGCATTTTTTCAGGCGTATTAATGGCATCTATACGACATTCATAACGGAAATGACTTTCAATAATAACCGTAGCGAGTTTGAAGAGCGTTTGAATGAAAGTCTGCGAAATGCGCAAGCAGTTACAGACCTCCTGCGGCTTCACTACGCGATCCGCGCGTTCCAGCTGACCGAGAATCGCCTGCCCAAGGAGCTCGCGGAGCTTGCGGGGCGGGAGTTGAAAACCATCCCGCCAGATCCATTCAGCCAACGGGATTTCGTTTATCAGGCCGGCAAGGATCGCTATCTGCTCTACAGCGTGGGGCCCAATGGCGTGGACGATGGCGGCCAGGAGAACGAGCAAGATCGGCAGCACGGCGATTTGCTGCTTGAGCCGCGTGAATCCAACGGCAGCGGGACGCTGCCGGCTAACTAGCGGTGCTAGCACGAGGTCGCTCTTCTCTGCTGTAAGCACTTGCGATACATTCCGCGTCGATTCTCTCATTCAATAGCCGTGATTCAACGAATCGCAGGGGAACTTCGCATGGAACACTTTGATCCCGCGCAAGGGGTTGTGCTCAACGATTCGCTTCAACACGTGATCAACGACGTGCTCGTCTGGATTGGCTTCGGCACGGTCGTGGGGCTGCTGGCCAAGGCGATCATGCCTGGCCGCGATCCGGGTGGGGCCATCGCCACGATTCTCATGGGGATCGGCGGCACGATCATGGGCTGCGGCATCACCAGCTATTTTTACAATGGCCAACGAATCGTGCCCGTCAGCCCCCTGGGAATGTTCGTGGGGATCATTGGCACGCTGGTGATTCTGTTTTTCTACAAGATGCTCGGCGGATATTACTTCCTCGAAGGCGAATACGTGACCCAATCACATCGCCGCCGGCGAAATTCTGGTAGCCGTCGTCGCCGCAGCTCCGATTCAGCGGTGTACGAGGACTAGGTGAGCCACCAAAAAAGACACGCCGTCGCGCGAACGCGACGGCGTGCTTAGCGATCGTGCAAGAGCGGTTCAGGACACCAAGACCGCGGCTTGCGTTTCGACCACCAAAGGGCAGGGGTGACTGTCTATATTTATCAATCTAGTGCAGCGTCAAAGCCAAGATTTGGGGTGGCTCCGAGAGTAGCACGAGTCTCCGACTCGTAATTCGACGACTCGGAGAGTCGTGCCACAATAAGCCAATCCTAAAATTAAGCTCTGACAAAGCACTAGTCCTCCTCGGGGGCGGTCAATTCATACACCAACCGGGCGGGGGGCACTTGCGAAGCGATGTTCTGGAACGCTTCGACGAGTTGCTCTTCCATGTCGGCCGTTCCTCCACCCGGGACGTTGATGAAAATGCCGTTGCCCGCGAAGGCGATGGCTTGCATCAGATCGCGGTCGGCCCCTTCACCCACGCCGAGTGTGTGAATAGTAACTCCCAACTTGATGGCTTCGGTGGCTTCCCAGAAGGCGTACTTTTTCTTGGTATCCGAAGTGGTATAGTCGGCTGCACCGTCTCCGTCGTAGTCGGTCCAATCATCCCATGAGAAGTTGGCGGGCATACTCCAGCCACTCGGAGCCTGATTGGTCTGACCGTCGGTCATCACCAGCATCGTGGGCCGCGCACCATAGCGGGTGAAGCCGTCGTCCTCGGGATCGCCGGAGGCACCCACGAGCATTTCACGGGCTTTAAGAATGCCGTCTCCCATGGCCGTCCAACCGTTATACTCTCCCGCTTGATGACGAGTCTGCATCGTATCGATCACGTCGTAATCGGACGTGATGGGGTCTGCTGAAATATCGATGCTCACTTCATCGTCGCTGTGGGTCAACTGCTGTTCCGCCCATTGGCCGTAGGCAA
>JBGTMM010000596.1:0-4673 GCA_041743635.1 Bythopirellula sp. | reverse complement strand
CTCGCAGAGACGAACGGCGACATGGAAGCCGCCAAGCGCAACCTGCGCGAAGCCGGCAAGAAGTTCATGGGCAAGCGCCAAGATCGCACAACCGAAGAAGGCCGCATTGGAGTTTATGCCAGCATCAGCGGCGGCGTGGGCGCGATGGTCGAGCTGCAATGTGAGTCGGCCCCCGTGGCGGTAAACGAAGAGTTCATCAAGTTGGCCGAAGACTTGGCCAAGCAACTGGCGACCGGCAAGGGTGCCAAGACCTCCGAGGAGCTGTGGTCGCAACCTTCGCCCAGCCGTAAGGGGATGACGCTCGAGGATCAGCGCGACGAACTGCAGAACAAAATTCGCGAGGTGTTCCGCATCGCTCGCATGGAACGATTCAACGCCCCCAGTGGCGGTTTCGTTCACATGGCGAAGATCGGCGTGCTTTTGGAAGTCGAAGGTGGCACCGACGAACTTGCCAAGGACGTGAGCCTGCACATCGCAGCCATGAGCCCGAAGGCCACTTCCGCCAAAGATCTTGACCCGGAACTTGTGAACAAGGAACGTGAACTGCAAAAAGATCGCGCTCGCCAGGAAGGCAAGCCGGAAAACATCATCGACAAAATGATCGAAGGCCGGATGCGGAATTTTTATGCCGAGCACGTGCTCGAAGAGCAGCCCTATGTGAAAGATGAAAGCCAAACCGTGGGCAACGTCGCGAAGTCGGGTGGCATGAAGCTCAAACGCTTCATTCGCTGGCAACTGGGCGAGACGACGGCCGCAGCCGACAGTCCGGCATGACTTGTTGTATTCCAAGCCCAGGGATTGCAATCCCTGGGCTTTTTTTATGACTCAAGTTTTGGCTTGACTCCTAGCCACGCACGCACGTTTGCTAGAAAATCGCTCAGGGTAATCAAATAAATCTTAAGCCGATTGGTGAACCGATGTCGGACGCAATGAAATTCTCCGGTGGTCCCTACCGACGTGTCGTACTCAAGCTGTCTGGCGAGAGTTTTGCCCCGCCGGGCGAGCGCGGCATCAGCATGGAAGAAGTCGTGCATATTGCCTCGCAAACCTACCGGGCGATGCAACAAGGGGTGCAAATCGCCATCGTTATCGGCGGCGGCAATATCTTGCGCGGGGCCCAGTTCACCGCCGGAAATTCTAGCATTCAAGAGGCGACGGCCCACTACATGGGCATGATCGCCACGGTGATCAACGGCCTCGCCTTGCAGGATGCTCTGGAATCGCTTGGTTGTCAAACGCGCCTCATGAGCGCGATTAAAATGGATGGCGTCGCGGAGCCTTATATTCGACGTCGTGCCAAGCGACATTTGGAAAAGGGCCGCATCGTGATCGTCGCCGGCGGCACGGGCGCACCGTTTGTCACCACCGACACGGCCGCGGCGCAGAAAGCTCTGGAGGTGGAAGCTGACATTCTCATGAAGGCCACTCGCGTCGAGGGGGTTTATAGCGAAGACCCGGAAAAAAATCCCCACGCGGTGCTGTTTCGCCATCTCACCTTCCAACAAGTCCGCGATCAAAACCTGCGGGTGATGGATCCCACCGCAATCGCGCAGTGCATGGAACACGACCTGCCGATTCTGGTGTTCAATTACCGACACGACGGCAACATCGAACGCGCGGTCCGCGGCGAGAAAATCGGCACGTCAGTCACCAGCCGCAAGGAAGTTTTAGCAAGCTAATTTCTGACCCCTGACCCCTGCCCCCCGATCCCTAGCCCCCTGCTCTTTGCCATGACTAACGACGAAATCCTTCTCGATACCGAAGAGCGCATGGAAAAGGCGATCTCCAAGCTCAAGGACGATCTCACCGGTATCCGCACCGGCCGGGCGAATCCTGGGCTCGTGGATTCGTTGCGAGTGGACGTGTATGGTTCGCCGACGCCGATCAAGCAGATCGCTTCGGTGAGCGCTCCCGAGCCGCAGCAATTGGTAATCCGGCCTTTTGATCCTTCAACGATTAAGGATATTGAAAAAGGCATTATCGCCAGCGACTTGGGACTTACGCCGCAGAGTGACGGCAAGGTCATTCGGCTCAATATACCAGCGCTCTCCGGCGAGGTCCGAAAGACGATGGTCGGTCGCACGAAGGAACTGACCGAAGAAGCAAAAGTGGCAATACGCAACGTCCGCCGCGACGGCAACAAGCACGCCGACCAAGCCGAGAAGGACAAGGCGATGACCAAGGACGATTGTGAATCGATGAAGAAGGAAATTCAGGACCTCACGAAAACCTACGAAGATCAGGCGACCGCGCTAGCCAAAGCGAAAGAGTCGGAAGTGATGGGCGGCTGACGCGCCGCGACTCGTCGCGCTTTTCAGGTCATCGCTAAGCCGCGAGCGGCTTGCTAGCTGCTAGCACGCGATTTCTCTTGTCGCGTTTCGCGACTGCGGCCTATACTCCCCGGCCTACACGCGTATCTTACGCGCACCCGACACGCGTTGACCCAGTTCTTTGCCTTCGGTTTATGGAGAAACCGCCATGTCTACGACTTTGGAGACGATCCGCACGGATGCCGATGTTCGTCCCTTCGCTGCCCGACTGAAAACTTGGCTTTGGCGAAATCAAATCGCTTGGATCATTGCAGCCGCGGTGATCTTGGTCGTTTGCTTAAAATTCCGGCAGATCGAAGGTGGCCAATCCGCGAAGGCCGCCGATGCTGATCCTTTAAGTACAGCAACCGCGGAGACCGCGCAAGCTGATGACAACGTGCCCCGGCCCGAGTCTCCGCAGCACGACGTGATGGCGATCGTCAACGGCAAGGACATCAGCCGCGTCGCTCTCACCACTGCCTGTGTCGAGCGCCATGGCGAGGACGTGCTCGAGAGTTTGGTCAATAAGCGCTTGATTCTCAATCACTGTGAAAAGCGCGGGATCACGATCACCAATGAAGACATTGCGGCCGAGATCGACCGCATGGCCAAGCGGTTCCAACTTTCGCGCGAGCAGTGGCTCGAAATGTTGCAACAAGAGCGGGGCATCGGCGCTCAAGAATATGCTCGCGATATTGTGTGGCCGACGTTGGCACTGCGTCAATTGGCGGCCCAGGAAGTGAAACCCACGCGGGAAGAAATCGACCAAGCGTTGGAACGGGAATTCGGCGCGAGCGTGAACACGCGGCTGATCGCCGTAGGCAATGCGGAGCTCGCCAACCAATTGCAGCAACAACTCACGGCTAATCCCGACTTGTTTCCGCGGTTGGCGATTGAACATTCGGTCGACATCAACTCGGCAAGCGTGGGGGGATTGATCCAGCCGATTCGCCGCCATTTGGGCGATCCCGGCATCGAACAGGCCGCGTTCGCGCTCGAGCCAGGCCAGGTTTCACGGGTGCTTCCCGTGGCCGGGCAGTTCGTCATTCTCAAGTGTGAATCGCACAATCAGCCGCGAATCGTGGATCGGGAGCAAGTCGAACAGGAACTGGCCGACAAAATCACCGACGAAAAACTCCGCGCGGCCTCGCATACGCTATTTGCGCAATTGCAATCCGCCGCGACGCTGGTGAATGTGTACAACAATCCCGAGTTGCGTCAAACAATGCCCGGCGTGGTGGCTACGGTCAACGGCGACCGCGTGACGATGAAAGAATTGGGCGACGAATGTTTGCTCCGCCACGGCGAAGCCGTCCTCGAAGGCGAAATTTCACAGATGCTGCTCGAGCAATCGCTCAAGAAGGCGAACACGGCCGTGACCGATGCCGATCTGGACGCCGAGGTGGGCCATGCGGCGGAGCTTGCCGGCGTGGTCGATGCCGAAGGTCAAGCCGATCTCGCCAAATGGTTCAAGGCCGTCACCGAGGAGCAGGGGATCACCAAGGACGAATACATGCGCAACGCCGTGTGGCCCTCGGCGGCGTTGAAGAAGCTCACAGTGTCGACGGTGGCGGTCACCGAGGAAGACATCAACAAGGGCTTCGAGGCCAACTATGGCGAGCGGGTGCGTTGCCGCGCAATTGTGTTGGGGACGATGCGTCGTGCACAGGAAGTTTGGGATAAGGCCCGCCGAAATCCCTCGATTGAATACTTCGGCGATTTGTCCGAGGAGTATTCCATCGAGCCCACCAGTAAGAATCTTCGCGGCGAGGTTCCCCCCATTCAGCGCTATGGTGGCCAAGAGCAATTGGAGAAAGCTGCGTTTGCCCTGCAAGAAGGCCAACTTTCGGGCATCGTTCAGGTCGGCGACAAGTTTCTCATCCTGCGATG
Source organism: Bythopirellula sp. (assembly GCA_041743635.1). Classification (GTDB taxonomy): domain Bacteria; phylum Planctomycetota; class Planctomycetia; order Pirellulales; family Lacipirellulaceae; genus Bythopirellula. The sequence goes on along the minus strand of JBGTMM010000596.1, from coordinate 474 downwards.
TGAAGGCCGGACCGAGCCAATGAACATCAACCAAGACGAAGTGCGTGAGATTCTCAGCCGCGACATTTACGAGAAAAAGTTGCGGCTGGCGATGAGTGAGAAGTACGAATCGATTCGCGAGAATTCCCGGATCGATAACTATCTGGCCGGCACGTCGCAAGCTCCGCCGGAACGCACCGCCAAGAGCACGGAAGGCGGCTTGCTCCAGGATCCCGCGGTACGCCCCGCGGCGGGGATGACGCGGTAAGAGTTTTTGACACTCCCAGGTCTGAGTTGCTATTATGCAATAGGGTGGTAAATCAGAACTCGCACTGCGTGAGGTGAGCATGAGTCTTCAAGTTTCCGCTGAGAATGAGAACTTCTTGCAGCAGCAGGTTGAAACAGGTTTTTTTCTGACGAAAGAAGCGGCGCTTGACGCGGCGATTCACCTGCTCAAGGGAACTGCCTCGTTGCGAGCACAAATCGATCGTGGGA
>JBGTMM010000595.1:0-13934 GCA_041743635.1 Bythopirellula sp. | reverse complement strand
TTGTCGGTGGCGGGATCGATGAGAAATGCCGTGAGTTCTTCGGGCGTCGGGATATCGCCCACGATGTCGAGCCACACACGCCGGGCGAAGGTGGCGTCGCTCGTTCGCGGAGCTAGCTCGGTTTGGGTGTTGAACAGTTCGTCGGCGATAGCCCGATCGACACGGGCGGCAACTTCGTTGGGTTCACCAGCCGACGCAACTTGCGATGCGATGCAGAACAGAAGAGTTAAGATCAAGCTTCGCATAACTTGTAGCCGCGGGCGGAAGCCTACGGTCCGTGAACTAGGGCAACCGTGGGCTGCCGCCCGCGGCTATTACTTACTTCTATTTTTAACACTCTAATAACTTCTGGGTATCGCAGGGCACGAAAAAAGCCAGTCCCGGCGTCCGGGACTGGCTTGTAATACTCTCGTTTTTCCGCAGCAGATTAACGCTTAGAGAACTGCGTACCACGACGGGCACCGTGCAGACCGTACTTCTTGCGTTCCTTCATGCGGGAATCACGCGAGAGGAAGTTTTTCTCGCGAAGCTTCGGCTCGAGATCGCTGTCGTGCTTCATGAGCGCACGGGCGATGCCCTGCATGCAGGCACCCGCTTGGCCAGTGGTGCCGCCGCCGTGGACGCGAATCGAGATGTCCACCGCATCGAGGATCTCGCAGTGCACCAGCGGAGAGATCACCGCATTGCGATCTTGAGGAACGCGAAAGAACTCATCCAATTCGCGGTCGTTGATGGTGATTTTACCGCTGCCCGCCTTCACGCGCACTCGCGCAACCGAGGTCTTGCGTCGGCCCGTGCCCAGGGCTTCTTCCACAACTGCTGCCATAAGGGGTTTACCTTGTGAAAATCTGATTTGTTAGTGATGAATCAGGTAAGTAAGTGAGTAGGTGAGTAGGTATGGCATCGAACACCTACTCACTTACTTACCTACTCACTCCTCCCTAAGCTTTTATTGCTAGTTCAGTTGGTTCGGGCTGCTGAGCCGTGTGCGGATGCGTTGGTCCGGCGTAAACCTTGAGCTTGCTCAGCATGACGCTGGCGAGCTTGTTCTTGGGCAGCATCCGCCTGACGGCTTCGATAAGAATCAACTCTGGCTTCTCTTCCAACCGCTTGCCGGCGGTCACGGTCCGTTGCCGCGTGTAGCCGGTGTACCAGGCGTATTTCTTGTTGGCCCACTTGTTGCCGGTGAATGTGATTTTCTCGGCGTTGACCACGACGACAAAATCGCCCGTGTCGACGTGCGGCGTGTAGGTGGGGCGATGCTTGCCCATCAAAATGACGGCAATCTCGCTCGCCAAGCGGCCGACGATCTTGTCGGTGGCGTCAACCAGGAGCCACTTTTGTTCGACCTCGCCGGTTTTGGCCATGTAGGTTTTTATCATTGCGTACTTTCGCGAACCAATCGACTACCCGGCACACTCTCGGCACCGGTGGGGAATCCACCAATTTACCGGGGATTGGCCCAGCGGACAAGGGCGGGGAATGGCCGAAATTAACGCCTGTCGCCGTGTTTTAAGCTTTTCCCGTTCCGTAATCCCCGCGAGTTTTCTCCAGGAATGGGCTAGTTTATGCTGGATTGATGCCTAGCGACGATGACGACCTGTTGTTCGAGACCGATACCCCGCTAGGATTTCGCGTGCGAGTCGGTCGTAGCCACTGGGAGTTCTTGATCCGCGTCAAGCATCCAACCATGGCGGGCCGAGAAGGGGATGTGCAGTCGGCACTGGAGAATCCAGACGAGATTCGCCGAAGTCGTTCTGACCCTGACGTGCTATTATTCTATAAGGTAATGGGCGTCAGTCGCTGGGTGTGTGCCGTTTGTCGGCGACTCAATGGCGAGGGGTTTCTCATTACCGCGTATCCCACCGACGCAATCAAAGAAGGCGAACACCTATGGCCCAAGTAAAAGTCTATTATGATCGGCAGGGAAACACGCTGACTGTCTGGTTCGACGATCCCCAGCTTGAGCATATATGTGAGGAAACTGGGGACGAAGTTGTGTTGATGAAGGACCACTCGGGCCGCGTGATTGGCTTTGAAAAGCTCAATTTTACGTCTACCGATAGCCCCCTGAATGTGGGATTTGAGGCGATTGAGGCGTAAACGGACTCGGGAGGCGAGCTGCGTCACTTGAGAGGCTTGTTTTTTTCGCGGTTTCCCCGCAATCGTCGTTGCCGGCGATGCCCGAGCCAAAGGGCCAAGGCCCACATCGCCAGAAATCCCCCCGTGGTGGCCGTCACGACCCAGAGCTTGCGGCGGTCATGGCCGGCCTGTTCCCCGGCGGGAGCCCAATAAGCCCCCAAGGCCAGCAGCAAACCCCAGAGCATCAGGGCCGAGATGATCGCCACCAAGGGCCAACGGCTGTTACGGACTTCCGAAGTGGGGTCGTTCATGGCAAGAGAGCGCTGTTAGTATTGAGCGAAACGGCTTATTGTATTGGCTTATTCTAATTTGAGCACCCTCCGTTACTACAAGCTTCCCCACATAGCCGAATTTTTCCAAAACTCGGAAGGGGAGATGGCAGTTTCGGAGAAACTGCCCTACGTGAAAATTAAAACCGTGGAGCCTCGCGCATGATTATCGGCGTTCCCAAAGAAACCAAACTCGACGAATACCGTGTCGCCATGTTGCCCGTGGGGGTCGAAGAACTCACCCGCCGAGGGCATCAGGTTCTCATTGAACAGGGGGCGGGGCTCGGCTCGGGCTTGTCGGATCAGGATTATCTGGAGAATGGCTGCGAGATGGTGGCCACGCCGCAGGAGATTTTCGCTCGCGCCGACATGATCGTGAAAGTGAAAGAGCCGATGGTCGCCGAGTGGCCTTTGTTGCGCCAAGGGCAAATCGTGTTTACTTATTTTCACTTCGCTGCGGATCGTGTGCTCACCGAGTCGGTACTCGCATCAGGCTGCACCGCGGTGGCCTATGAAACCTTGGCCGACGATCAGGGCCGCTTGCCGCTGTTGACGCCGATGAGCGAAGTCGCCGGCCGCATGAGCATCCAAGAAGGTGCCAAGTATCTGGAGCGGCCTCAAATGGGTCGCGGCATCTTGCTCGGCGGCGTGCCGGGAGTGGCCCCCGCGAATATTACGATCCTGGGTGGCGGCGTGGTGGGTGCCAATGCCGCCAAGATCGCCGCGGGCTTCAATGCCGATGTGAGCATTCTCGACATCAACATGGATCGGCTGCGTTATCTCGACGACATCATGCCGCCGAACGTCGACGTGCTGTTCAGCGACCGTCACACGATTCGCGAACAAATCGCCCGCGCCGATCTGGTGGTGGGCGCCGTCTTGATCCCTGGTGCCAAAGCGCCGCGGTTGATCGAGGAAGAAGACCTCAAGCGGATGAAGCCCGGCAGCGTGATTATCGACGTGGCCATCGACCAGGGGGGCTGCATCGCCACGAGCCGACCCACGTCGCACAGCCAGCCGACTTACATCGTGCATGACGTGCTGCACTACTGCGTGACCAACATGCCGGGGGCCGTGGGGCGCACCAGCACCTATGCCCTCTGCAACGTGACCTTGCCGTACGTGATCCAGATCGCTCACAGGGGGATCGAAGCGGCTGCCGCTTCATCGCGGCCGATTGCCCGCGCGATCAACCTCCACGCCGGCCAAGTAACCAACCGGCCGGTGGCAGAGACATTTGGTTGGCCCTGCGCGGATACAATGTTTTCAGCAGTGAGAGATTTACAGGAGGTAGCAGAGAGAGCAGAGAAACTATGATGTCATCCCGAGAGAGCCTTGGCGACCGAGGGATCTGGCCCGTAATACCAACACGCATGGATGTACGTGCGAGGATGGAAGCTAGATTCCTCAGTCGGCGAGCCTCCATCGGAATGACAACAGTTTTCTTTGTCCTTCTCTGCTACCTCTGCTATCTCCTGTAAAATGAAATTCGCTTGAACCCTTCTTGTTGCCTGTGTCAGCATTAGTCATGTCGCAATCACTCGAACCCATTTGTTGGCAGGGCGACATCACGGGGCGTTTGATCCTCTTGGATCAAACGCGACTTCCCGGCGAGGTGGAATTTCTCGAATGCACCGACGTCGATCGGGTTTGGATCGCCATTCAAGAGCTTAGCGTTCGCGGGGCACCCGCCATTGGCATCGCCGCGGCGTTTGGCGTCTGCTTGGGGGCGCAGGCCGCGCTCAACGCCGAACTCGTCGACATGCAGCGCCGCGTCGAGCAGGTGTGCGATTATCTCGCCACGAGCCGCCCCACGGCGGTCAATCTGTTTGAATCCTTGGATCGCATGCGAAAAGTTTCCCAGCGAGCCGGGTCGTCCTCGACCCCGATGACACAGTCGTCCTCGACCCCGACTGATTTGGCAACATCGCTTCTCAACGAAGCGCACGCGATTCATGCCGAGGTTCAACTAATGTGCATTGCGATTGGCACGCACGGTGCGGATTTACTCGCAAATTTGCCCCAGGGCAGCGGCATTCTCACGCACTGCAACACGGGGCCGTTGGCGACCGGCGGCGAGGGGACGGCGCTGGCCGTGATTTTTGAATTGGCCCGCAGAAACAAAAAACCGCGCGTGTGGGTCGATGAAACCCGCCCGCTCTTACAAGGCGCGCGACTCACGACTTTGGAGCTCATGGACCGTGAGATTGAGTGCAACCTGATTTGCGACAACATGGCCGCCCATGTGATGCAAGCGGGGCACGTTCAGGCGGTGATCGTCGGGGCCGACCGCATCGCGGCTAACGGCGATACGGCCAACAAGATCGGCACGTACGGCGTAGCAGTCTTGGCCCGGGCACATGGAATTCCCTTTTATGTCGCTGCTCCCACCAGCACCTTGGACCGAGCGATTGCCGCGGGAAGTGAAATCCCCATCGAACAACGCGCTGGACGAGAAATCGTGCAAGGCTTCGGCAGAGCCACCGCGCCCGAGGGCGTGGCAGTTTACAATCCGGCCTTCGATGTAACTCCCGCCGAGCTGATTTCGGGTATCATCACCGAGCGTGGCGTGGTGCTTGAACCCACCGCGGAACGGATTAAAAATTTAGTAAACCGCTGATGGACGCTGATAAACGCTGATAATTAAAAATTAGCGAATATTAGCGTCAATTAGCGGTTCAAATCTTGATGGTGGAGGAGTGACATCATGAGCGAAGCCCAGAAATCGCATCTCTCGATTGGTGAATATCTGATTCAGCGGCTGCAGGATTATGGCGTCGCCGACGTGTTTGGCATTCCGGGCGATTATGTGTTGTCGTTCTACACGATGCTCGCGGAGAGTTCGCTGAACATTATCGGTTGCACCCGCGAGGATTGCGCTGGCTTCGCGGCGGATGCCTATGCCCGCGTGCATGGGATGGGCGCGCTCTGCGTGACTTACTGCGTGGGTGGCTTAAGCGTTTGCAATTCCATCGCCGGGGCGTATGCCGAAAAATCGCCCGTCGTGATGATCACTGGTTCGCCCGGACTCAAAGAGCGGCGCAACAATCCGCTCTTGCATCACATGGTGCGCAATTTCCGCACGCAATACGACGTGTTCGAGAAACTTTGCATCGCCGGCACCGAACTCGACGATCCGCTATCGGCGTTTCGCGAGATCGACCGTGTGCTGGCCGCCTGCCAACGCTTTAAGCGGCCGGTGTATATTGAGATTCCCCGCGATATGGTGCACGTCCGCCCGGACGTGATGCCGCCATTTCTGTCGCATCAACCGAAGAGCGACACTCGGGCGTTGTCCGAGGCGGTCGACGAAGCCGCCGGGCGGATCGAGCAAGCCCGGCAGCCGATTTTGTTATTGGGAGTGGAAATTCATCGCTTTGGCTTGCAGGACTTGGTGCTAAAAATCGCCGAACAAGCGAAGATTCCGATGGCCGCCACGATACTCGGTAAGGGGGTGGTCGGCGAAACGCATCCGCTCTACATGGGACTCTACGAAGGTGCCCTGGGCCGCGAGGAGGTGACCAAGTACGTCGAGTCGAGCGATTGCGTGGTGCTCTTGGGCACGTTTATGACCGACATTAATTTGGGCATTTTCACGGCGGAACTTGAAATCGGCGACTGCATATACGCCACCAGCGAGCAACTTCGCATCCGCCACCACCATTACCACGACGTGCAGTTTGCCGACTTTTTGCGCGAGCTATCCAAACGGCAACTCAAGGTTAAACAGCCGTTGCCACCGGCGCCAACCGATTGGAACAAGGAACCGTTCGTGCTGCGGGGCGAGGCACAAATAAAAATCACGCGGCTCATCGACCGTCTCGACGAACAACTGCAAGACAACACGATTGTGGTGGCCGACATTGGCGACGCGCTCTTTTCGTCAACGGAGTTGACCACCCGCGGCCGCACCGATTTTTTAAGCCCGGCCTATTACACGTCGATGGGGTTTGCCGTGCCCGCGGCGCTGGGGGCTCAAGTGGCTCGGCCCGAAGCGCGCGTCGTGGCGATCGTCGGCGACGGGGCGTTTCAGATGACCGGCATGGAGCTGTCGAATATTGTCCGCCGCAAAATGCCGGTGATCGTCATCGTGCTCAACAACGGCGGCTACGGCACGGAGCGGCTTTTGCATCCCGGCGATTATAAGTTCAACGATATCCACAATTGGGAGTACCACAAACTTCCCGAACTCTTGGGCGGGGGGACGGGTTACGAAATCCGCACCGAAGGGGATTTCGACGCCGCACTCGTCGCCGCGTGGCAAGACACATCGGGGCCAAGCCTTCTTAACGTGCATCTCGACCCACAAGATTGCAGCCGAGCGCTCGCAAGGATGGCCGAGCGAATGAGTAAGACCGTGGTGCAATAAGGCGAGCCCGAAAGGGGCCCGGAGAAATTGAGTGCTTGTTAGGTGCGTTTCTTTAATCGGGAGATGTGTGCTTGCCGACGATGCAAATTCTGGCTAGAATCTAGCCAGAATGCGGTACGAAATCATACTCGCCCCAGAAGCGGTCGAAGATCTGCGCCGCCTCAAAGCGAGCGCTCGCGCGATGGTGCGAGACGCGGTTGAGCGCTACTTGCGCCACGAACCGACAAAGACGAGCAAGGCCCGTATTAAGCGGCTACGGGGCCTATCTCGACCGCAGTATCGGCTACGCGCGGGCGATGAATATTCGCGTGTTTTATGACGTCATTGCGAACACGGTCGAGGTGCTGGCCATTGTATCGAAAGCGGAAGCCAACAAATGGCTAGAAAGTTACGGTGAAAGCGATGAAGAAAGTGGCCCTGAGTGAGCTCAAGGATGACTTATCGAAATATCTCCGTTTGGCCGAGAAGGAAGAAATTGTGATTACTCGACACGGTAGACCTGCGGGAATCCTTGCTGGTTTTGCCTCGGACGAAGAATGGTTCGAATATCAACTTGAAAACGATCCACGTTTTCTAAAACGAATCGAACAAGCCCGTGCAAGCTTGCGAAAAGGCAAAGGGATTAAGCTCGAAGATGCTGATAAAACGCAGAAACGCCGAACTACCTAAGCTGTCCTGCTGGATAGAGATCGCTGATAAGGTTTATGAGTCGAGGCGACAAATTCTGATCAAACAAGAGCTTCATTACTGTTTGACCAGCAAATGCTTTTCACGATCTGCCGCGTAGGCGAAACAAGCCCATAAATCTTCTTTTGTCAGATACGGAAAGTCCGTAAGAATCTCTTCGGTCGTCATGCCAGAAGCAAAATAGGACAAGACATCATAGACCGTGATTCTCATCCCGCGGATGCAGGGTTTACCGCCACGTTTGCCCGGTTCGATTGTGATGATGCTGCGGTAGTCCATGCCTTAAGGATAGGTTCGCACGAAAACCAAGTCAACCAGCAGCCCGCTCACCCCTCAAACGCCGCCAGTAGCGCTTCTTCAAATTCCAGCTCCGCTACCGCATCGGTGCCGCTTGTTCGCCGCGTCACGATATCGCCGAAGTCGTCGTCCCGGGTGGTTGGCAAGTTCCATTGATCGAACGCCTCGTCCACCACGCTAATCTCCTCAAGGCTTGGCTCCGACAACTCGGCGGCGAACATGCTCGACGGCAAGTCTTGCGAAACGAGAGCGTTGATCCAATAATCCGGCGCCGCCGGCTTTGCCGAGTGTAGTTCACCCGCGGAATCGGTGATGCCGGTCAAAATTGAAACGCTCGTGAGCGAATCCTCGGGGGCTTCCTCGGCGGCGAACGTAGCCAAGAATCCGTCGGCCACCAACGAACCGCTGGTGCCATAAGAGCCTTGCCACTCTAAAAGGTCGTCGCCATCCACGTCGCCATCCGTGTCTGCATCACCGTCAGCTTTCGCTGGAGTGGATGCGCCGAAACCTCGTTGCCAAGCGAGAAAATCTCGGCCGTCGACATCGCCATCTCCGTCAAAGTCCGCAGCGAGAACTGGCGGATCCGCACAATTGCCGAAATCAACATCCGTAAGGATGCTACCAGGGCCAATGGTTAAGTAGTGAGATCCATCCGTTGAAACTTCCGTTTCCAAAATTGCTGATTCCAGGACTTGAAGCCAACCCCCGTCCTGAGTGCCGGCTGGAGCCGCGTCGAACCAGTCGTAACCGAGGTAGATGACGCTGCCGCTGCCCACTTCCATAAGAGCCACGACCGTCTGGCCCGCGGAGTCGTAGATGGAGCTGGCCCCCACTGGCAAGGAGGACGTGGTCAAATTATTCGTGCCATTGTTCTGAGGTAAGTTGGGGGCATCGTCGGCGAACTCGGTTCCCAACGCGGCCGCCGTTTGAGCGAAGTTTCCCGCGAAGGCTGTGGCTTCGCTGACACTCCAACCAAAAATCAGATTGAGCAGATTTCCCGCCCGAGATGATGTATGGGCCCCATTGATGACAAGACCGCCTCCCCCCGCCACAAAATCTTGCACCGCCTGTACCGCCGCTGGACTGAGGGCGGAGCTAAGAATTCCGTTCTCGAGTTCGGGAATGACGAGCACATCCACTCCGGAGAGCGCGCTCGTCCAGGCCGCTCCGCTCGTTCCGCTAAACGTGCTTACCGTGAATCCTTGGGAGATCAAGCTGGCTTGGACGTTGTCGGATTCAGCATTTGTTGTGTTGGACGTATCGACAAATAAGGGATCGTCAAACACGGCGACTGTCGTAGCGCTGCCGACACCGGGGAATGATTGTGTCCAGCCGGGTTGGGCCACTTCGCGAACGATATATTGACCCTGTGCCAGATCCGTGAACGAGTAGTTGCCGTCAGCATCGGTGATGGCATGGGCCTCCGTGTCTTCGATTCGCAGATTGTCGAGGGCCAGTGCTTGGCCAGAAAAACCCAACGCAATTACGTAGGCGATATCGGCCGTGGAGCGCGAAATCGACATCGTATCCACTTGACCCGTGCCCAGCCCTGGTGTGTTGTAAAATCCTAATAAATTTCCCGTCGTATCGTAGGCTTCCAACCGTGCCAGATCGAAAGAATCGTCGCTGATCGCATCAATGCTCACGAATGCGGTGGGAACGGCGAAATCGGCGCGGAGTCGAGCGCTCGAACTCCAAAACACACTGGACACGCTACTGGCAAAGACCCGAGTTCCCGTGGAAGAAACACTACCTGCCAGAGAAATTATCGTGGCGAGGCTGTTGCCATCGACCGACAACGTCACTCCGGGCACCAGATTATTCAAAACCGTGCCAACGGCATAATCGTCAGGCTCGACAATGGTCGTGAGAGAATCGAACAAGCCGTTCTGATTCTCGTCCACGTAAATTGTCCAACCCTCAAGCCCCAGTTCGCCGGGATCTTTAATGCCGTCTTGATTCAAGTCGTTGAATTTCTGCCCGTGAATCTCTCCATTTTCTGCCACATTGCCGAAGTTGATGCCGAGAACGTCTTCGTCGGGTCCTACCGTGACGAGGCTTGTGAAGGGCGTGCTCATGCTGGCGACGGAGACGTCATCCAAATGAAGGTTGAAAAATCCGAAATTATCCTCTTCGACAAAGGCCAAGCGAATCGTCTGCCCGCCGTAAGAGGAAAGGCTCGCGCTCCGCGCGGTCCAATCCTGAAACGTCGGATCGCCCGGATTCGTGGAATACACAACCTCTAAAACCTGATTGGCGGTATCGCGGATTTCGACGCGAAATTCCTGTAACGGGTCATCGAAGAGGCCGGCATGGTTGCGAATGCGATCCTGCCAATTCAGGGTCAACCCCGCTCCATTGGGAATGGCGATGTCCTGGTAAATGGTGCGGATTCCCGGTCCGAATTGATCCGTGAGCGCACTGAACGCTCCGGCGAACGGAGGCAGCGGAGTGTCGAAAGCAGGCGAAAACGTGCCGTCGTTGATCACGAAAGTGCCGCCTCCCGTATTCTCGAGCGTCCAGCCGAGGAAACTCCCTGTTTCGAATCCGCCATTAAGGATTAAATCGCTGATGGGTGTCGCGCCAGGAAACGTCTGCGTCCAACCGGCCTGCAAAACCTCGGCCACCACGTAGGTCCCCGGCCGCAGGCCGTCTAGTGTGTAATCGCCGTTGGCGTCGGTGATCGTCGATTTTTCGCCATGTTCGATGGTGAGCGACCAACTGTTGAGCGATCCTTGATCGGCACCAGCAAAGTCGCTGACTTCCAAAATCCACGTACCGTTGGGATCTTGCCCGTCGAAATTCGCGAGCAGCTCCTGGGGCTGGTAGCTCCCCACGAACGGCGGAAAGCCAAAGAAGATCGGCGATAAGGCTTCGTCGTCGAAGGTCGTATTCTGAAAATTGTCGCCACTCCCGCCTACGTGAATAAACAAAGCCACGCGCGTCCCCGCTGGACTAATCAAATAGCCCTGAAGATCGCTGTTCCAGGTGTGGTTGATGTTGAGCGTGAGATTCAGGTCGGTGACCGAATCCAGCCCGGTCACATCAATCTCCGAGGTAATCGTCGTGAAGTCGAAAATGGACTGAGGAACGTCCGTCGACGCAATGGTCGCCACGCCGCCATCCAATGTGCCGTTTTCGTTCTGATCCAAGTAAATCGTCCAGCCCGGCAGGCCAGGCTCGCCCAGGTCGAACAGCCCATCGCCGTCGAGGTCGTTCCACTTGCGGCCGCTGATCGATCCCGGCAAAGCAAAGTTGCCGAAATTAAGATTAGTCACCGTCTGTCCGGCCGCGACAAAGACAAAGTGGCCATCCGAAAACGCGGGAAATGTTTGCTCCCATTCGGGCTGCTGCTCTTCGCGGACGAAGTATTCGCCGGGCTCAAGACTCTGGAACGAGTAATTCCCTTGGTTGTCCGTCACGGTGAACTGGTCAGTATGCGAATACTGCAAATTGTCAAGGTTGATGACTTCACCCGCAGCCCCACTGGCGATCACATAGGCGATGTCCGAGGTGGGGCGCTCGATGGTCATCGTTTCCACATTGCCGGCACTCAGCCCGGTAGTGAAGTAAATTTCCAATAAATTACCGGCGTCGTCATAGGCCTCGAGTTGGCCGAAATCAAAGGCATCATCGGCAATGGCATCCAGGCTGACGGAACTCATGAGCAGATCAAAATCAACTCGCAAGCGCGTGGCTGCTCCCCAACCAAAGGGGCCGTTACGCGTGAAGGCGAGCGAGCCGGTCGAAGTGAATCCTCCCTGGGGAGTGCCGGCATAAACATCGGTGCTCGAACCTCCGACAGCGGACAGAGTGACATCGGAAAAAGCCGTGTTGAGCAACGCACCCGCATCAAAACTGTCGGGCTCGATATTTCCAGGAGTCACGAATTGACCATCGAAGTTTTCGTCGAGGTAGATCGTCCAGCCTGCCAAGCCAGGCTCCTCGAGGTCCTGGATTCCGTCGCCATCCAAATCGTTAAACTTTTGACCCTCGATCGCGCCATAAATCGAGGTCAAGCTGATATTGTCAAACGCCATGCCGTCGGTCGGAATCGAATGATCGCCATGCTGCTGGAAACGAATGAGGGTTTCCGACGAGTAGGCAAGTCCCAGATTATCCAAAAGATAACTGCGCTGGGCATAGGTCGCCGTGCTGTTGGAGCCCGTGAGCGGCACGACTTCATGCCAAGTGAAGCCGCCGTCAACGCTCACCGAGACGGAATCAAGACTATCGTCCTCATCGTTGAATTCTTTGTTGGCAAATTCGAGCAAGACACCGGTTTGGCCCGCTAGATCGACGTGCAGAATCAACTGATTGAGCGAGAATTCCGATTCGAAGCTCGTGTCGTCCAAGGTCACGTGATAGGTGCCCTGGAAGGGACCGGCGAACGGCGTGATTTGGATGCGTCCTTCCGCGCCGGGAAGGGCTTCCCAATGCGAGGCAAAGGTCGTGCCCGACTCCCAACCTTCAAAGAAAGGAAACGAGGCCACCGTGCTGCCGTAGCTAATCACTTGGCCATCGACTCCCGCGCCCTTGTTAAGGTTATTGGCTTCATTGGCTTCGCCACTCTCGAGGTCCGCATCGACGAACATGCCGACATAATAGAGGCTATCGGTGCCAAAGGGATCGATGAGGGAAACTTCCAAAGCCAACGTGGCGGCATGGACACTCTGAGTCGCCAAGCCCGCCGTCACCCGATAGGCAGTCGGTTCAAGTGGATTAAAATTGGGATCGGTCGGCGAGAGCGTCAGGGGAATGTCGGTGAACGGATCGATGTTCGCATCGTTGGAAAGGTAAAATTTCACATTAAAAGCGTCCGCGTTCGTATCGCCCAAGTTGCGGAGCTGCAAACTCGCGTCAACTACTCCACCCGATAACAAAAAATTACTGGGGGCAATCGCGAAGCTCGTGCCCGTCAGGTCGATGCCGGGGATATTCAATGCCAGGATCGCCTCGCCCAGGGCCAAGACATCGACTCGGCGGTAGTTCTGACCCGTGTTCACCACGTTGCCGTCCTCGTCATCGCCGTCAAAAATCACGGCGGCGGAGTCGGTAAGGAGCGTAGTGAACTCGGCAAGTGTTAAGCGGCGACCCAGGACCTCCGCAGCCAAATCTTGGGCGAGGGTGGCAATGCCCGCAATATGGGGCGAGGCTTGGCTTGTACCGGCATAATCGACGACGCCGCCAAACGCGTCGGCACCCGCTATGAAGGCCCCGGGGGCAAAAATCTCGGTCATGGTCGTGCTGCGCTGCGAGAAGCTGATCAACCGGTCCGCGCCCGTGGTGTTGTCGGTCGAGTTGCCCCAAAAATAGGGACCGCCATTGTTGCCGTCCCACACCGCACCCACGGCCAACGAGTTGGCATCGGCCGCAGGGTAGGAAACACCCTGGGATTGATAAAATCCGTAGTCATTTCCCGCCGCAGAAACAACGATCACGTCCTGAGCCGCGAGCGCGGCCAGCTCATCGCCCAGGCCATACAAACTGGTGGACGAATTGTAATTGCCGGTATCACCAAGCGACATGTTGACGCTAGCGATGTTATAGATCGCGGCGTTGGCCACGACCCATTGCAGGGCTTCTTCCACGTCGCCAAAGGTTCCACCCCCGAAATCGTCAAACACCTTCAAAGCGATGATGCCCGTGCCAGGGGCCATGCCCGTGAATGAGCCATCTGACGAACCCAAAATGCTCGAGACATTCGAACCGTGGCTATCAAAATCCGACGCGTCGGAGTCATTTGTGCCCGAGAAATCAAACTGGTAAACGATCCGATCGGCGATACCGTTGAAGTCGTCGTCCGCGCCGAAGAAGGGATGAAGGAGATTGATCCCCGAGTCAATAATGACCGAAGAGAAGCCTGTTCCATCAATGCCCACAAAACGCGGATCGGCTCGGAAATCGTCCAGATTGATTACGGAACTTGATTCTGCCGTGTAGAGCTGAACTTGGCCGGGGGCCATCGACCAACCCTGGCTGTAGACCGGCGCGATTGAAGCGGTCGTGGAAAGCTTGTGGCCCGCGACGGTGAATTCAGCGAGAGGCTCGAAACTCGACCCGGCACTCGCGGAAAAGAGCGAACTGGCGTCCAGGGGATAGCGATCTTCCAACCGCTCGATGTGCAAGCCGCGACAAAATTGATTGACGCGTTTGGTCCCACGCAAGTT
>JBGTMM010000594.1:0-4368 GCA_041743635.1 Bythopirellula sp. | reverse complement strand
ACTTGCAGCCGCGCTTGGGCCTCGGCGAAGACCACGGGAATGGCCAACAGACCTGCCGCGATCCCCTGCTCTCTGGCGACGATGCTTGCCGTCCCCAGGCGGTCGGCGGGGACCAGGGCGACGGTTGTCCAATCTTGTTCGCCGTGCAAATCCTCGGCAAGTGCCAACCGCACGAGCGTTCGGCAGTCGCGTTGGAGGTTGTCATCCCAGACGAATTGATGGAATTCCTGCACGGCAGCGGCTCAAGCGAATGTTGGTGGTCAGAGTTTTTTGTGTTACAGGTTTATCTGATATATTTGAGTGATTCGCTCCTCGAACAGCAATCCGAGAATTTCAGTTTCATGCTGAAGAAACCAACGACTTCCGAAAATTCCTCGGTCACTCCAAATCGAACGACATGGATCAAGGAGAGCCAGCACAAGAGTTTGCTCGTGCTGGTGACGAGTTGCGTGCTGATGCTGGCGAGCTATTGGGTATATCTGGGCGGTCATCGCGGACAACTCATCGAGATCGATCGCGCCGAGCCTCTTTCAGCGAAATATTTGGTCGACGTGAACAAAGCTGATTGGCCCGAGATGATCCAGCTCCCAGGGTTAGGCGAAACGCTGGCGTTGCGAATCATTGCCGACCGACAGGAGCATGGCCCGTTTCTTGACGTCGACGATTTGGACCGCGTGGACGGCATTGGCCTACGCACCTTGGAACGCATTCGGCCCTATTTGATGCCGATCCCCAAGGACACCGATTGGGCAGGGTTGGAGTTGGAGAATGCCGAGCGAGTGCAGTAACTGATGAGCCAAGGCCCTACCAGTTCACACCGGCACCGGCGGTGAAACCGAAGAAACCGAGATTGCCTTCCTCGCTCGAGGCATTGCCGGCACCGTTCCAAATCTGACCTTCGAAGGCCGAGGTGACGAAAGGGATCAAGCGGCGGCCACGATTTTGGCTCGCCTGCCAACGCAAACCGACTTGAATTTCCGCGATGCTCAGTAAATCGTCACGGTTAGTCACCCGCGTGGTGGTAAAAGAATTCGCGAGATCAAGGTCTTCGCCAGCATTGAGGCGGCTTTCGCCATCACCGAACAACACCGAGCCGCGCGCCTTGCAGAACGAGCTCAATTGGCGCGACCATGGCCGGTGGGCCTCAATGGAGATCGTGGGGCCGATGCCTTCGAGGGACTGTCGAAAATCAATCTGATCGCGCAGGTCGGCCCCCGAATCACGTAATTGGGCAAAATAACGCTGCTCGGTAGCGGCATAGCGAACGCCGCCGCCGACACCGAAATTCCAGCTTGCAAACGAGGTTTGCTTGGTTGCTTCCACGTCGATGGCGTAAGCATCGAGGTCACTCGCTGCGGAAAATGTGTCGGTGGGAATGTTCGAGGAAATCTCGACGTCACCAAACGGGGGAGCGGCAATTTCTCCAAAGCCATTGGCCGGGGGATTGGCACTTGAGTTAGCAGCGGAGTGGTCGAATTGCCACCATGTCACTCGTAGCCCGAGGCCGTCACACCGCTGCCAGCCGATAAACACTCGCGGCGTGAGTTCCAGATCGTAATCAAACTCAACTGCATTGAACGATTCAAACAATGCTCCGTCGCTTTCCATGACGGTAAAGGCTTCATTGTTTTCAAATCGTGGTTTGACGAACGCCGTTTCAAAGCCGACGTAGAAATTTTGTCCCGTTGGGTAACCGACACAATCTCCGCAGGCCATATCGCAGCAACCGGCGCAAACGTCGTCGCAACTACTCTGGACAGGACATGTCTCGTAGTATTCCTCGCTCTCATACGCAGCTTGCTCGACAAGTGAATCGAACTTCTCGCCAGTCGAATCCGACTCGACCGGTGCTTGACGAACGGCTTTGTTAACCGCTTTGGCGTTTGGTTGGGTACGATCAGCCGGCGTCCAGGTGGCGAGTCGCCGGGTGCGAACATTCGGTTCCATTTGCTGCGTCACCGGATTGTAGACCCACCCTTGCATGGGTTTCGCGCGCAGTTCCCGACTATCGCAAGCCACCAAAGCGGCGGCTGCTAGCAGGCATTGACTGACGATCAAATAGGCCCGCTTGCAATCCATTGCCTGGCCTCGATTATTTGGATGAGAGGGGATGAAAAGTGGGCGCACTTGGGCATTTCGCCGAGAAAATGCGGCCCTTGGTATCATCGGCAAACTGCGCAAAGAAATCCAGTTAAAGTGACTTTGCCGGCAATCAACCGATGCTGGCAAAGGCAGCCCTTTAAAAGGAAACACATTATACGAATTGAACCGTAATCAATTGCGTATCAAGAGGCGTATTCGCCACGCGGCCGACTGCCACGTTGATTTGAATTGTGCCAACGAAATTCTGAGGTGGGGTGACCTGCACTAAGCCCGTGGCACTCACGCTAAAAGTGTAATTGACGCTGCCCACCTTCTGTGCGGTGAAGAAGACGGCGTCTCCCTCGACGTCGGTCGCCGTCAGTTGGACCTGGGCCGTCGTATTGCGGTTGGCGGTCACCGGCGCGATGTCGCCCAAGAACGGAGGGCTATTGGCGTTCGCATCTGTGTTGTCCGCCGCCACGATCACTTGCATCGTGCGCTCAAACGTGTTGCCGTTTTGGTCACTCACCTTAACCGTCACGGTCACGGGGCCCGTCGTTCCAGGAGCGGCCTTCAACAAAACAACGGCGTTCTCTTGATCCTCAAAAATATCGATCCCCTCCATCACCACGGGGATTGTCGGTCGCGTGCCGCTCAAGGCCGTGTTGCTGATCGCATCGCGAACAGATTCTCCTTCCGCCATCAGGCCGAAGATTGTGTGGTTGAAGTCCAAACTGCGGGCGGCACCTTCGGTGATAAAAAACTGCGAGTCGTTGGTGTCATCCGTGGTCTTAGCCATCGATAGCAAACCTGTGCGGTTATGCTGCAGGTCGGGATGGAATTGATCGTCGAAATCGGGGAGCGTCGATCCACCGGAACCAGTTCCCGTGGGATCACCGCCTTGAATTACAAAATTATTGATGACGCGATGGAAGATAATATCTTCATAGAAATCGTCCTCGGCGAGCTCGATCATCCGCTCGGTCGCCCGAGAGGCGCGGTCTTCAAAAAGCTCGAAAACCATATCCCCAAACCCGGCGACGTTGATCCTGGCCGAGCGATTGCCGGCCAGCACTTCGGCCGTGACGCCGGTATTGTTCGTGGTCACGGTGTATGTCAACGGCCCGCCGTTGGGATCGTAGCCATCCAGCGGCACATGCAGCGGCGAGCCGACGAGGAGCGTGGCGCTGGGCAGGGGAGCCAGAAACGGCTGAGTGGAAAGTGAAATGGCGATACCGGTATGGTCTGAAAGAGCCTTTAGGGTTTGCACTCCTACCAATCGTGAACCGTTGGAGAAAACCCAGGTGGGGTAGGTCGTGATGTTGTTGGTGGTGGCCGTCTGGTTCGGCGTGCGATTGGGATTGGTGACTTCCACGAACGGCAGGAACTGGCCACCATCTTCAAACAACTCTCTTTGGGCTGTGGTCTCCGCTGACCAAACGGCTCCGAAGAACTGCGCCCCTGCGGCGGTCAGGGCCTGAGCAAACGCGACGAGATTCGCCGCCGCGATTTCGATTGTCGAGGTGGCGACATTGCTGATAGTCGTTCCGCTATTCACGCTGATCGAGACGCTGCGCGTGCCGGACGCTCCGGAGGCGGTGTTGTTGTAACGCAAAGTCCGCAACACGCGGGCATAATTTGCGGCCGTATCATTACCCGTGAGCGTTAGCGTCCGCGATGCGCTGGAGTACACCGGAACAATCGACGTGTTGAGTGCATCAATCGCGAGAAATTCCATGGCTCCATTGGGCGTCGCCGCAATCTGCGCGCGGGCCGAGGTGATCATGCCGCTGCCCGGAAACACGATCGACAGGTCGTCGTCCACGATGCTGACGGCACTGCCGTTGGGCACAAACGACGCCGAAGTGTTGTTGCCCAACTCGTCGGTGCCGTTTAAGTCGATTGAGAGTGTGGCGGGCGGATTGTTTTCCGCATCGAGATCATAACGCTGGGCGAAAACGCCTCGGCGATCGGTTGCGCCGTTGCCCGACCAGACGAGGAGCGCCGCATCGCCATTGACCGCGACGAATGGAGCGTGTTGTTGGCCCGATCCCACGCCGGTCGTGCCTTGATTGACCGTAAAGCTTTGTCCGTCGGCAGCTCCGGCGGCCGTGTACAAGCGGGCTTGAACTTCCCAGCCATGGCCGTTGGCAACGCCGCTGGTCCCCGTCGAGAAGAGTTGCCCATCCGACGTGAAGGCCACGCTCACGTCCTGCTGGTGGCCGGCGGCGGAGTTGTTCATCACGAATTCGGCTCCCTCGGCCGCACCCGCGGCAGTGAAGCGGC
>JBGTMM010000593.1:0-6849 GCA_041743635.1 Bythopirellula sp. | reverse complement strand
GCTGCGGGCCATAGAGTCGAAACTTCGCGTGCGGCAGCACTCCGAAGCGGTGCGTTTGGAAGTCCAAGCCGGCATGAGCGCCGATTTATTGGCCATGTTGGTGAACGAAGAAAACCTGCACGTCCGCGATGAAGTCGACGGCCGTGTCTATTCCGACGTGTACCACGTGAAAGGCATGCTCGACCTGACCTGCATGGGCGAGCTGATCCGGCTGGTGGAAAAAGACGCGCTCCGCGACGCGCCCTTTGTGCCACGCATGGCGGCCGAATTGCGGCGCGCCGACAATCTGCTCAACGTCATCGGACAGCGCGATATTTTGCTGCACCATCCGTTCGATTCGTTTGACCCCGTGGTGCAGTTTATTCAGCAAGCCGCGGAAGATCCGAACGTGCTAGCCATAAAGCAAACGCTCTATCGCACGAGCGGTGGCGACAGTCCGATTGTTCGCGCTTTGATTCAGGCCGCGGAAAATGGCAAGCAAGTCACGGCACTTGTCGAGCTAAAAGCTCGCTTCGACGAAGCGAATAACATAATTTGGGCGCGCCAGATGGAGCGAGCCGGCGTGCACGTGGTGTATGGATTCATGGACCTCAAGACCCATTGCAAGTTGGCGATGGTGGTGAGGCAAGAGGGTAAAAAAGTGCGCCGCTATGTGCATTTTAGCACGGGCAATTACAATCCCACGACCGCGCGGCTATATACTGATCTCGGGCTTTTCACCGCGAACAAAGCCTTTGCCGAAGATGCGTCCGCGCTGTTCAATTTCCTTACCGGTTATTCGCAAGGCCACGAGTGGCAGAAGCTGATCATCGCTCCCCAGGATATGCATCGCCGTACGATGGAATTGATTGACGAGCAAGCCGCGCGAGCGCTGGCGGGGAAAAAAGCGTTCATTTTCGCGAAGTTGAATTCGCTGGTGGATCGCGAAACCATTGAAGCCCTCTATCGCGCTAGCCAAGCCGGCGTGCCGATTGAACTGGTGATCCGCGGCATTTGCTGCCTGCGGCCGGGACTCGAAGGTATCTCCGAAACGATTCAAGTGCGCAGCATCGTGGACCGTTTCTTGGAGCACAGCCGCATTTTCATTTTCGGCGAAGGCGCCAAGGCGCAGGTGTTCTTGTCGAGTGCCGACTGGATGCCGCGCAACTTTGATCGCCGCGTCGAAGTGATGTTTCCCATCGAGGCGGAAGAACCACGACAACGGATTTGCGAGGAAATCGTGCCAATCTACCTGCGAGACAATACCCGAGCTCGTATTTTGATGCCTGACGGCAGCTACGTTCCCGCGGCGGCCTGGCAAGGTGGCGAGGAATTTCGTTCGCAGCACGATCTTTTGAACTCGACTCAGGGCAACTTGTTGCCCATCGAAGCGAAAAAAGATTCCGCCAACGGACTCGGGGGGGAAGTCACTTACAAATTTCACGGGGCGAAGGTGGAATAAGAGCGACTCGCCCCAAATAATCCCAAACATGATTGGATCCAGCAATCCGCTCCTCTGTGATTCACTCTGGCAAGCTACAATTTAACGGATATCCACGGTTTTCGCAATTACAGCCATGCCTTTTAACGCCAACCGACTGACGACGTCCATCGAAGCCATTAAACGGATGGAATCGAGTGTGGAATTGCCCGCGTCGATGGAAGAACATTCTCGCCGCTTGGCCCTGGCTTGCCGGGTGGGCGCGGCTATCGCGCGCGATCGTCGTCGTGCGGGATTACCCGAACCCAAGCCAGAACCATGGCCCGAATCCACTTGGCACTTCCTTGCCGAGCATGCTCGGATCGCCCGTGAATCTTCCCAGTAACCTCGACTCTTACCAGGTCGCCGAAGAACTGGTCGCCCGCTTGGAAGCGGCGGGGTGCGAGTACGCGCTGGGCGGGCCCATCGCGCTCGGTTTCTGGGCTGAGCCTCGCAGTACTCTCGACGTGGACGTGACGCTCTATCTGTCTCTCGATGATCCCCACGGCTGCATGCGATTGCTCGACCAGATCGGTTGTGAGTTCGACCGCCAGCGAACCGAAGAGACTTTAAAGGAGCACGCCTTCTGCCAAGTGGGGCTTCTGGGGCTTCGCCTCGATGTGTTCCTTCCTATGTCGCCATTCTATGAAGTGGCGAAAGAGCGGCGCCGCGAAGTACCCCTGGGTAATCGGCAGGCGCACATCTGGGACGCCGAAACCCTCTGCGTCTTCAAGATGATGTTCTTTCGACGCAAGGATCTCGTTGACATTGAGTCAATTCTGCGATCGCAAGGGGCCTCCCTCGACCGTGCCTGGATCGAAAGTTCGCTCCTCGAACTTTACGCCCACCGCGATCCACGGATCAACCAGTGGCGCGAACTCACCGCCGAAACTCCGGCCGAGATCGTGTTGGACGGTTGCGGCTCAACAGTCTAACATTATTCCGTGTTCGCTTCGGCTAGCAATTCTCGCCAAAACGGCCGAGCAGCAACAATGTCTTTTAGCACGGCCTCGTTGTCAGCGAACTCGGCTTTCGCCGCGTCGAGCCAGTCGAGAAAAAACTGCACGCTGCGGCGGCTGATGCGTGGCTCGTCGTTTCGCTCGACGTAGTAGGGGCCGGTCGTCGCGTATTGGTAATTCTTCGTGTTGCCGGTCATCGCTCGCACGGCGAACCAGCCGCTCTCGGCGAATTTCACAGGCGGTAATTGTCCGTGATTTGCAGCCAAGTCTTTGAGACGTATTTGCTGAACGACCTCGCTGTTCTTGAGAATTTCCAAGTATTCGACCGCTGCTTTTTCGTAGAACGTGAGACTTAGCGCGATCTGGAATTCTCGTTCCTCGCCAACGGAAATCGGGAAGACGTGTCCAGGCGCGTGACCTTCCACTTTCGTGCGTAAGAGCGGGCCGTTGGTGACCATGACTTGGCCGGAGCGGAAAGAGGCAAGCCAAGCTTCTGGCGAGCACTGCTGGCCGCAATAGGCGTAGACGCGGTTCGTGCCGAGGGGGTTGCCGTTAATTCCGGAGCCGCTTCCCGCCGCGGGGGGAATGCGTATGCCACAATTCAAGATGTGATGGTAGATCGCTTCGCTCCAGCGGCCGTTGCCCATTGCGCCAGGAAAGAATTTCTTGTCGCGCGGGTAGCCGTCTGCTTTATTGGCAACGGCTTTGTCGACGAGCGCATGGCGGTGGATGATTTCCACGGCGTCGAGTTTGCCCGATGCGATCCACAAGGGCAGGTTCCACGCCGAAGGGCTCAGGGCAACAGCGAGCGTGTTGAACTCGCTGGTCGCTTCAAGCATTGGTAGCGAAGATTCGCCGGCTGTGAGTTTGCAGATAACGGCGAGAGCGTTACCACCGACAAACAGCAATCCACCGGCGCGCCGATTGTCAACAGCAGCCCAGGGCCCAAAGAGGGGCGGCGAGAATTCCGAAATCGCTGCCGCTTGAGATTGTTTTACCTCACGGCATTTGCCGTTGTCGTTTTCTTGTGTGGTTACCGGCACGTAGTCGAGCCCCGCGGCCCGCATCAGCAGCGGCATGTTGTCAAACTTCCGTGCGACATCCAGATCACCGGCCCACCACCCTTCGCTCTGCATATTGACCCGCCGAGTGATGAGCACTTTTGTTTCGTCCTCGGCATGACGTTCGATTGTAAAATGCCCTTGGCGGGTTTGAAATTCCGGGCCAGCTTCGATGAAGAATTCGTAGCTGCCTTTCTTTAGCTCTAGCGTGACCGAACCCTCGAACACCAAATAGCCATCGAGCGCAATCGCACCCTCTGGTCGAATGCGGATCGGCCGCCCGGCCTTAAGCAGCTCCATCCGCACGGGGATGGCTTGCCCCGTGCCTTCTTCGGCAACACTGATCGTGAGCACGCCGTCGTAACTCGCGGCCTGCGCCAGGCCACAAGTCGTTGCGATCAGTAGGCAGGCAAGACCTGCTTCAAAAACTCGTTGAGCAAACAACGGCAACTCCCGGTAAAACAGAGCAAAACGGCACATTCGGTATGGTCTCTGACATATTGCAAGTCTAGCACGCTCCCTCGAACCGCTGGCCGCTATCCTTCGCAGTGCCAACCGGTAAAATGAGGTGATTCGAGCAATTTTCATTCGTACGTTTTCCAATCGCATGGCAGTTGATCATTACGAAACTTTGGGGGTGAGCCGTCAGTCGACGCCGGAGGAAATCCAAAAAGCGTATCGCCAGATGGCACGCAAACATCATCCCGACCTTAACCCGAACGACGCCAAGGCCAAGGAGAAATTCCAACAGGTCCAGGCCGCGTTCGACGTGTTGAACGATCCGCAGAAGCGTGAGCTCTACGACCGTTATGGCAACGCCTACGAAACATTCGGCGGGGGTGGCGGTGGTTCGCGGCCGAGCGGCAATCCTTGGGCCGGCGGGGGTGGTCCTGGTGCCGGTGGGTTTGAAGTGAATCTTGACGACCTCTTTGGCGGCGGCGCGGGGATGGGTGGCGGATCTGGCGCTGGCGGGTTCGCTGATCTGTTCAAAACTTTCAAGCAGCGCAACAACAAGCGTGCCGCTCCCACCAAGGGGCAGAACATTGAACACACGCTCACCGTGCCATTTGCTACATCCGTGTTAGGTGGTGAAGCGCACATTTCACTCCAGCGTGTCGATGGAGAAATCGAATCGCTGCGCGTGAAAATTCCGGCCGGCATTGAATCGGGCAAGAAGATTCGTCTGCGCGGCAAAGGGGAAGAAAGCGAATCGGGGGGTGTGGCCGGTGACTTGCTGATAAAGGTCGACGTGGCGCCCCACCCCCATTTTCGCCGCCAGGGAAATCGGCTCGACGTGCGTGTGCCGGTGACTCTCGCCGAGGCGGTCGGCGGGGCGAAGATCGATCTGCCTACGCCCAACGGTACGATCACTCTAACGGTCCCTCCCGGCACGTCGAGCGGCAGCAAACTCCGTGTGAAAGGGCAGGGGGTCAAGCATTCCAACGGCGAAGTGGGCGATTTGTTTGCCGAGGTGTTGGTGGTGATTCCCAAAGACCTAGCCGCCGAGGATCGCACGGAACTGTTGGAAGTTCTGAAAAAATATCCGCAGAACCCGCGGGCGGAATTGCGATGGTAAGCCCCCTGATACGTGAGTCAATTCTACGTGCTCAAGTGGTGGAGCAAAAGGTTCCCGAGCCAACCCGTACGATCATCCTCATGGCGCTCTTGGGGATTCTGCTGGTGGGCATGTTGTTGATTGTGGGGACGCTGCTCGGCGGGCACTGGGTGCGCAGGCAAGGGAGAGTACGTCGCGGGCCAGTGGTTCCCACCGATGTCATATTGCATCGTGCTACACGGTCGAATAATCCATCGACAAAGCGCACCGAGCACGCCAATACTGGCGATACGTTTGTCGGCGACGATACCGTTGGTACAGATGACACGGTCGTGTCGTAATTCACTTGTGAATCGCATGAACAAGCACGGGTTTCCCAAATCAGCGCGACTGTTGAAACTCGCTGAGTTTGATCGGGTCTTTAAGCGGCGCTGTGCGGCCAGTGACGACAACATTGTGCTGCACGCCGCGCTTGGTTTGACCACGGAGCCGCGGTTGGGATTGGTCGTCTCGCGGAAATGTGGCAACGCGGTTGCGCGGAACCGCTGGAAACGAGCCTTGCGCGAAGCGTTTCGGCTCGCGCGCGGAGAACTTCCCCTATTCGATTTCGCCGTCGTGCCGCGAAGTGGTACGGTTCCCCCGGTCGCCGAATTGCAGCAATCGTTCAGCGCACTTTCCGACCGGCTCGCCAAGCGGCTTCTGCCTGCTAGCAAGGAGCCGACATGAGTGCCGTGTGGTCGGCCTGTCGGCAGGTACCGGCGGTGATTCTCATCGCCGCCGTGCGCTGCTATCAATGGACCATCAGCCCGCTCTTGGGTCGATGTTGCCGCTTTGAACCAACTTGCAGCGTTTACTTCATTGAAGCCGTAAAGAAGCACGGTGCGGTGCGTGGCACGTTTCTGGGAATGCGCCGGATCACTCGTTGCCACCCCTGGCATCCCGGTGGTTACGACCCGCCGTGAACTTGGCAGCCGACGCTGGCATTCCCCGTATTGACCGCGATTGCCGTGGTTCGTAAGCTTCGGCCCCTTATCGCACCGCCCACGGGATGTGTCGCGCGGAGGTCGTTGCGACTCTTGCACTAGCACGAGCGTGATTTCGTTTAACGATGTGTAGGAGACGCTTTGCATGAGGTCTGCACTCTCGAATCGAATGGAGATCGCGATTGCCCTGGCCGCCGTTTGCTTGTGGTCGGGCTGCATGGGGCCGATTCTCAGGCAACAGAGCCCCACGCTCGAAACCGAAGAGCAAGCCGCCAAAGCTGACCTCTCGCTCATCGGAAGCGCCACGCAACCCTACGGCTTGAATTATGTGAAGGTCGAAGCGGTGTCGCTGGTCACCGGGCTGTCCGGGACGGGTGAAGACCCGCCCCCTTCGCCGCAACGGGCCGCATTGCTGGCCGAAATGAATCGCCGCGGTATCGACAATCCCAATCAGGTGCTCGCCTCGCCGAACACGGCTTTGGTACTTGTGCGTGGCCTCCAACGTCCCGGCATTCGCGCCGGTGATCGGTTTGATATCGAAGTGCGTACCCCTTCCAAGAGCAACACCGAGAGCCTGCGTGGCGGCCATTTGCTCGAAACTACTCTCACCGAAACGGCCGTCCTCGGCGATCAAATTCGCAAAGGCCACATCTTGGGAGCTGCCAAGGGTTCGATCTTAGTTGATCCCAACGCGGAGGCGGCGAAGGACCCCGTGCTGGCCCGCCAGGGGCGTATTCTTGGCGGCGGCGTCGCCACGAAGGATCGCAACCTGGGGCTGGTGATCAATAACGAGCACCAGTCGATTCGGCTGAGCCAAGCCATCGGTAAGGCC
>JBGTMM010000592.1:0-3585 GCA_041743635.1 Bythopirellula sp. | reverse complement strand
CTGGGCATTCTAGAAGGAGTTGGGCGAAATCTCGAAAATCCCAATCTGTTGATACGGCCCCTCCAAAACCGCGAGGCGCTGACTTCGTCCAGCTTAGAAGGCACCTATGTTACACCTGAGCAATTGTTGCTCTATGAAATCGATCCCCAGGAACCAAGCCCCGACGACGAACAAGGATTGGACTGGCAAGAAGTGCATAACTACAGTCGCGCCTTGCAACGTGGTTGCGAGATGATTGACGAAGAAAACTTGCCATTTTTGTTGCGTGTAATCAAGGAGATGCACAGGGTGTTGTTGCAAGGGATCCGTGGCGAACGCGCCCGCGCGGGAGCTTTTCGTCCCTGGCAAGTGCAAGTCGGCTCCAGCGGTCGCTATATTCCTCCACCCCATCTGGAGGTTCCCGATCTGATGGCGAACTTGGAAAAATATATGAATACACGTGACGAAAGGCTCAATCCCCTCGTGCAGTGTTTCGTGGTTCATTATCAGTTTGAAGCGATTCATCCGTTTGTGGATGGCAACGGTCGCGTCGGGAGATCGTTGCTGGCCTTGATGATTTACAAGCTCATGGGCCACACGAAACCGTGGTTGTATCTCAGTGCTTTTTTTGAGAGATACAAGGATGAGTATATTCAGAATCTTTTTCGAGTGAGTACGCATGGAGATTGGGAGAGTTGGGTTGAGTATTGCCTTCGCGGCACAGTCTGGCAAGCCAAGGATTCCATACGTCGCTGTGATCGTTTTCAGCAGATTAAGATTGAGTTCCGTGATCAAGTGATCAATGCGTCACCACGAACATATCCAATCCTCGACAGCCTGTTTCATGAACCGATTGTGACTGCACCGTCATTAGCAGCCAAGCGTCAAGTCAGTTTTCCAACGGCAAAATCAGACATTGATCGGCTGGTTGAGTGCGGTGTGCTCAAAGAGTTACCCAAGACGCGCCCCAGAGCTTACTATTCGCCGAAAATCATGGCCGCTGCGTATGGCGAGCCGGAAGAGCAGTACGAGAGTTAATCATGATAACTGCCTTGGTTGCACTTCTCCCGTGAGTCCTTATCCTGGTATGCTGCCAGACACCGAGGCGAGGCGGGAGCGTTAGCTCGCACCCGTCGGCGCTCTTTCATTCCGCGGCGTATAGTTGCGTCTAATCCGCATGCCTGACATTCTTTTCCATTACGAGCGTGTTAATCCCACAAGTTGGGCTTATCTGTCGTCGCTGTTGATGTTGGCTTTGTATTTCAAATTTAACCGCGTGCTGAGTGTGCGCAACGTCGATCTGTTCCTGTTGATTTTGTTGGCCCCGGGACTCTTGCTCGTGCAGTGGTCCTGGGAGAACAAGGGAGCCGACAACGCGCTCACCATCGAGCATTTGGGTTTTTTATGGCTCTTGGCGACGGAGCTGATTCTGCTGTTGCGGTTGCTGTTCGACAACGCGATGGTCCGTCGGCCGCAGTTGGATCCCAACCTCAACGCGGCGGGGCTAATGTTCATGGGCAGCTCACTGCTGTTCTTTCTGATGGCCACCGTGGTGACGGGCGATTCCAAGGAAGAAAATTTGCGGCCAGGCCGCACGACCGAAGAAGTGCGCGTGGAGGAAAACGTCGGCGCGGACGAAGGGAGTTTTGCCACCGATGGGCCGGGCTTCTTTTTGCTTTATCGGATGCCGCGCATCGCGACCCAAACGGTTATCAAAGCTCGTCCCGTCGAAGTGGATCAAGCCACCACCCTGGAACTTGATCGGGAAGAGCGCCAAATCCAAGACGCCACGGTGCGCGTGGTGGCCATCTTTTCGCACATCATGATCGTCGTGGGAATGTTGGTCATCGGCCATCGCCACTTCGACAACATCACGATGGGCATTGCCGCGGCGACGATGTATTTGTTGCTGCCGTACACGGCCTTGTGGACGGGCGACGTGGTGCATGCCTTGCCGGCGTCGTTGTTGGTGTGGTCGATTGTTTGTTATCGCCTTCCTTTAGTGGCGGGCATGATGATCGGCTTGGCAACGGGCACAATTTATTATCCCGCATTCTTGCTGCCGCTGTGGTGCAGTTTTTATTGGAACCGCGGGCTCAAGCGGTTTGTTTCGGGCGTGTTGTTGATGCTCGGCGTGTTGGTGTTGACGCTGGCATTCACGGCGACCAACACCGAGGAGTTTATCAAGCAACTCTTGCAGATGTTCGGCCTGCGATTGCCGACGGACGCCAACTTGCAAGGGATTTGGCAATTTTGGAATCCCGTGTTTCGCTATCCGATTATCGCCGCGTTTGTGGCCATGTCATTTGGCTTTACGCTCTGGCCGTTTCAGAAAAATCTCTCGACGCTGATTTCTTGCACGGGGGCGATCATGGCGGCGGCCCAATTCTGGCACGCGCACGATGGGGGAGTTTACATCGCCTGGTTTTTGCCGCTGCTGTTGCTCGCGATTTTTCGGCCGAATTTGGAAGACCGCGTGGCGGAGACGATGGTCGGCGAAGGCTGGTGGGCGAGCCGTGGGAAGAAACAAGAATGAAACACAAAAAAACAAAAGATTAACCGCTGATAAACGCTAATCAGCGCTAATAATAATTCTTTATTAGCGATTATCAGCGTGCATTAGCGGTTTAAAAAGTCGTATTATTCATCGCGGCGGGGATCGACGTAGACCTGCTGGCTGCGCTCGTTTTCGTACCAGCGGCCCCAGGCGATTTTGTTGAAACCGAAATCCTGGTCGCCGGAGAGGGCAATCAAGGCCCGCCGGACCGCGACATTCTCGACGTCCTCCTCGACAAATTTCGGTTTGTTCCCCGCGCTCAAGCCGGCTCCGCCGCTGCCGTCGGGCGAGAAAGACGCGGACAATTCCCCC
Organism: Bythopirellula sp.; assembly: GCA_041743635.1. Taxonomy (GTDB): domain Bacteria; phylum Planctomycetota; class Planctomycetia; order Pirellulales; family Lacipirellulaceae; genus Bythopirellula. Next base: position 737 of record JBGTMM010000592.1, on the reverse strand, counting down.
TGCGAGACCAGCGCAAACTTGTGGCGCGTGATCAGGGCATCGATCAAAGCGCTGATCGCCTCGGGATTGCCGATCTGGCCGAGGGCCTCGGCCGCGATGTTGACGATCTCGTTGTCCTTGCTGTGAAGCGCCTTCACGTAGGGGGAGATGTCGATTTCGTCGTTCATTTGCAGCAGATATTCGATGCACTGCAAGCGCGTTTCACGATCGGGCTCGAGAATCGAGAGATCGATGAGTTAGCGCATCGTGGCGGGATGACGGACTTGGCTCAGGACCTCCATCCACATCGGCCGGAAGCTCTCATCGCGTTCACCGTCAAGCATTTTCACGAGCGAGGTGGCGGCACGCGGATCGGTGATGGCCCCGATTTGCAGTTCGGCTTCGTCGGCACGGTCGACGCGTCGTGCGTTGAGCCAGCCTCGCCAAAGTTTCAATTGTTTCAGCCATTCGACCTCAGCGTTTTCTTGTGCTTGATTGCGTTCCCGCAAGGCAATGTCTTGCTCGGTGCGATAAGTGCCGTCGAAAAAGCGCATCCCGCGCTCGGCCATGATGTCGTCGCGAGTGAGCCACTTGTCCTGATGGCGTTGGTAACCCAAGCTGGTCCGCGCGAGCTCGTCATCGGGGTCGAGTTCAATAATCCGCCGCAGGTGATGCTCGGCATGATCGCCAAGTTGCTGCTCCTTGCACCAGGTGGCCAGCGCCCGATGGGCGGCGACGGTGTCCGGCAGCGAACGGCT
>JBGTMM010000591.1:0-5309 GCA_041743635.1 Bythopirellula sp. | reverse complement strand
GCGATTTCGAAGCTGCGGAAATCGCTGGCGATGTCCCTTTCCGGCGGAGAGCGCCGCCGGCTTGAAATCGCGCGGTGTCTGGTGTCGAACCCGCGGATTATTTTGCTCGACGAACCGTTCACTGGCATCGACCCCGTGACCATCGCAAGCATCCAGGAAACCATCCGCGACCTGCGCTCGCGGGGGATTTCGATTCTCATCACCGACCACCAGGTCCGCGAGACGCTGCAAATCACCGACCGCAGTTATGTGATCCGCGCGGGACAAGTGCTCTGCCATGGCGCACCAAACGAAGTTCTGCAGAATAAGGAAGCCCGCAAGCACTATTTCGGCGAAGGAATGGAGATGGGCGTAACAGCGCCGCGAATGACAACTACCCCCGCGACCGAAAGCCGGCTCGCGGCACTGCGGGGCAAACTCACGGGTCGTTTTCATGCGCAGGATGACCCCCACGAAGCGGCGTGAATTTTTCAATAGCCGCGGTTCAATGAATCGCAAGGTCCCTGCGATTCGTTGAATCGCGGCTAGTTGCTTGCCGCATCGCCATCTAAAATAGCCGCATGAGCGATGCACTCTCGAACAACTCCGCACCCGACCCTCCTGCTCCCTTGCGGAGCGTGCATACCTCGAATCTGCCGCAAATCTTCGCCGACGGCGGCTTGTCGCTGTTGGTCACAACCTACCAAGCGGGCAAGCTCGTTATCTTGCGCAATAACCAGGGAGTGTTGAACACCCACTTTCGCAATTTCATGAAGCCGATGGGGCTGGCGGTGAGCGGCGGCAAACTCGCCATTGGTTGCAACATCGACATCTGGGAATTTCACAATGTTCCCGCCGTCTGCGGACGCTTGGATACGCACGACGAAAACAAGGACACCGGTTTTCACCACGACGCCTGCTTTCTCCCCCGCCGCAGCCACACGACCGGCGACATCCAGATTCACGAGATGGCCTGGGTCAACGAAGAACTATGGTTCGCCAACACGTCGTTCAGTTGTCTCGCCACGCGGAGCGACACGAACAGTTTTGAACCGCGCTGGCGGCCCAAGTTTGTCACCGAACTCGTGCCGGGTGATTACTGCCATCTCAACGGCTTGGCCATGCGCGATGGCCGCGTGCGTTACGTGACCGCGCTCGGGGAAACCAACAGCGTCGGCGGCTGGCGGGAAAATAAACGCAACGGCGGAATCTTGATCGACATCGATTCCAACGAAATCATCGTTCGTGGTTTGTCGATGCCCCATTCCCCCCGCTGGTATCGCGACAAACTGTGGCTGCTGGAATCGGGCAACGGCAGCATCGGCACGGTCGATCTCCAGACGGGCCGTTACGAGGCCATTGCCCAACTCCCCGGTTTCACGCGCGGTATCTCGTTTTTTGGTCCGCTCGCGTTCGTGGGTCTTTCGCAGGTCCGCGAATCAGCCGTCTTCAGTGGCATTCCGCTCGTCGAGCGTCTCGAAGAACGCACGTGCGGCGTGTGGGTCATCAACATCGAGACGGGGCAAACCGTTGGGTTTTGCCGCTTCGAGGAAGCCGTGCAGGAAATCTTCGCGGTCGAAGTCTTGGCAGGCAGCCGCTTCCCCGATTTGGTGAATCACGACGCCGAGCTCATCGGCCGGTCCTATGTGCTGGGCGACGAAGCGCTCGCGCAAGTGCCCGCGGATCTGCGCTCGAAGACTTGAACCACCACGGCACTACGGTCACTACGAAAGAAACGATTGGCTTGTTTTTCGAATTTCGTCGTGATCGTTGTGCCGTTGTGGTTATTTAAATTAGGATACTGCCGCGGCGAAAGGCGGTGGTTTTTTACTCCTACTTTGTTATGCTACTTCTTTATTGCGAAACAGGTTTTCGCGGAACAGCATTTCTCGTCGGGGGTGAGGCGCGGTGCCAATGGAGAATTCGATTCGCACCGTCCTGGTCACGGGTTGCTCAACCGGCATCGGTCGAGCCGCCGTCGTATTGCTCGCCGAGCGCGGCTTTCAGGTGTTTGCCGGCGTGCGAAATGAGCAAGATGCCGCTGAAATAAAGTTGCTGCCTGGTAAAATCACGCCGCTCATTTTGGATGTCACCTCAGATGATGACGTGAATCGCGCGGTCGCGACGATCCGCGCGGCCAGTCCCCAGGGGTTATACGCCCTGGTCAACAATGCCGGCATCGCCCTGCCCGCCGCGGTGGAGCTCACCACGCTCGACGAGCTGCGGCAACTTTTGGAAGTGAATACGGTCGCGCCACTGCGGATGATCCAAGCCTGCCTCCCCCTGCTGCGCGAAACGCATGGCCGGATTGTGAATGTTTCTTCGATGAATGGCACGATGGCGCTGCCGATGGTGGGGGCTTACTCGGCCAGCAAGTTCGCCCTCGAAGCACTCTGCGACACCTTGCGCGTCGAATTGCGTCCTTGGCGAGTGTCGGTGAGTCTCATTCGCCCAGGGCAAGTTCGGACCGCGATCTTTGATAAAGCGCGGAAGGCGATTGCCGCCCGACTGGCGACGATGCCCACCGAACTGCGGAGTGGGTACGAACCGATGTACGAGCGGGCCGCCGAATTTAACGAACGGGGCGCAAAGTCACGCACGTCTCCCGAGTCCGTCGCCAATGCGGTCTTGCATGTTCTTACGGCTCGTCGGCCACGCACGCACTATCATGTCGGACTGGACGCCCACGGCGTGAATCTCGCCAAAACCCACCTGCCAACCCGGCTGGTAGATCGCGCGCTGGCCCGCGTGATGCGAATGCTCAAGCCACTAGATTAGCACGACGGCCAGGGCTTAGGAAAAAATTGCCACGGATGAAACACAGATTAAACACGGAAATTTATGCGTAATTATCGGTGATTAATCCGTGAAATTCCGTGGCTTTTCTTCATTGAGTTTCTTGACGACCTTCATCACCTCTTGAGAATCTTCCGTTGGATTCACGGACGTGTTCTTGTAGGCGATGTTTCCCTCCTTATAGACGACGAACGTCCAGCGGCTCGTCATGAGATCGCGGGCGAAATTGATTTCCTTGTCGCCGATCGTCGCCGTGTTAGAAAAACCGGGGCCTGTTTTCACCCCAAAGGCCTTGGCGATCTTGCCGTCGGTGTCGGCCAGCAGGGTAAAATTCAATCGATGCGCTTCCTTGAAATGTCGATGGTTCTCCGCCGAGTCGCCGCTGATGCCGATGATCTCCACATCCTCGCTCTGGAAGTCGTCCATCGCGTCGCGGTACAAGCAGGCCTGCTTGGTGCAGCCGCCAGTCATATCGGCGGGATAAAAATAAACGACCAAGATTTTCTTGCGAGCCAATTCCTCGGACTTCCACTCCTTGTCATTATCAGCCATTCCGGAGAACACGGGAGCCTTGTCACCGACCTTCAGATCGACCGGTTTCTCTTCCTTGGCGTACGTGATGGTTGATAGGAGAATGAGCGAGAGCAGCAAGGCGAGAACGAAGCTGATGGCATTCATGGAACATCCTTCAGTTTAACCGGAGTAGCTAGTTTTATGCCAGATTGGCTACACTAAGAATCTGCGATTGCGCGCCGAATGGCAAGGGGGAGATGACATTCCCCGGGTGCCACGGTTGGCTTGCCTGATCGTGGATTAACGTGTTCAACAATTCTCTTTATGCCACGGCCCGGGCAAGCTGGGGAAGTAAGTCCCGGAGTTCTTTGCGCTGGCCAATTTTTGTTGTCGGATTTAGCCGCGCAATTTGTTAAAATCCAACTTGTGCGTTAAAGAGCCAACCTCCAGTCACCATCCACCAGCCACTTTTTTCCCTCCGTGGCAGAGATCTGAACTTGGTCAATAAAACACCCATGACCAACATGAACAAGTTGAATAAGTTGATGAAGTTGGCCAAAAAAAACAGATGTGGCCAATATGGTCAAGTTGGCCAACTTGGCCAAGTTCAGATAGGGTTAGGCTGCTTAGCGATGACGGGTATGGTGACAAACGGACAAACGTCGTGCAGAGTGAGTGAATGAATGTCCCGTCGTCCTATTTGTATTTTGCCGCATCGCCCATCCCAAATTGGCCTGATGGCATCGACGCCTCGCTCACCGTGTGTGTGCTGGCGGTAATGTTTGGGATTCCGCTTTTGGGGTACGTGGCGATGGTGGTCGATTTTCGCCGCTACTTGCGTTCGCTCCGCCGGGCTTTGGTGGTTGTCTCGGGAGTGATGCCGGTGATTCCCTATTGGGCACTCCTCAAGCGGCCTGCTTGCCTGCGGGCGCTTGACCTGGAACTTCCCTGCACCGAGGAAGAGGTGCTCGCCGCGTACCGCGAGCGGGCGAAGTCGCTGCATCCCGACCGAGGCGGCGACTTGCAAGAGTTCCTCCGTTTGCAAAAGTATTTCGAGCAGGCGATTCAATTGGTGCAAGGCGAGGTCGGCGAGCCGGGTCGTCTCGACCCCGTTCACAACGAATCGGAGTAAACGCTGCTAGCATATGATCTGCTCTTGCTGGCGAGAGTCGCCTGGAGATAGTATCCCTTTTCTCGTCGCCAAACATACTGCTCGTTGCCAGAAGTGCTGCACAGGATGGCAGCAAACGAAATTCAGGGGAAAGGACTCGAACATGCCGACTACGCTCGCCGAGCTGGCGACACTCGTCGGGGGCCGTTTGTGCGGCGCTGATTTCGCCATGGCGGAGGGGATCGAGATTGGCGGTGCGGCCATTCTCGACGTAGCCGTGGCGGGTGAAATCACCATGGTGGATCATATCGACCGCGCTATGCTCTGGGAGAAGTCGGCGGCGACGGCGGCGATTGTCCCCCTGGATTTTCCCAATGGTGAGCAACCAATGATAGTCGTGGAGGACGTTCACGACGCCTTCGCCAGGATCGTGAATCACTTTCGCCCTCGCCGTAATCAAGAGCGCACCGGCATCAGCCCCGCGGCTTGGATCAGCGCGAGCGCACAACTTGCCGCTGACGTGGAAGTGCATGCTGGCGCGACGATTGGTAACGACGTCGTCATCGGCGACGGAGCGACGATACACGCCGGCGCGCGGATCATGGCGGGCTGTGTGATCGGTCGCGACACGACGGTTTTCCCCAATGCCGTTCTGTATGAAGAGACCCAAGTTGGAGAGCGCGTGATCATTCACGCCGGAGCGGTAATTGGTGCCTACGGTTTCGGTTATCGACAGGTCGATGGAGAGCACAAGATTTCAGCACAACTCGGTTATGTGGTTCTCGGCGATGACGTGGAAATCGGGGCCTGCGCGACGGTGGATCGCGGCACGTATGGAGCGACCACGATTGGCGACGGCACGAAGATCGACAACCTCGTGCAGGTCGCCCATAACTGCCGACTGGGAAAG
>JBGTMM010000590.1:0-3937 GCA_041743635.1 Bythopirellula sp. | reverse complement strand
CAAATTGATCGGCAGCGCCGCGAGCGGCACGTACCACACCAAGCCATCGGGGACGACGATCAACTCCTTCATCGACGTCGGATCAAGCGCCGAACCCTCGAAAAGCGACTTAAATAAAACTTGTCCCGATTCTTGCCACTTGGTGGAACTCAATTGCTTTTCTTCGAGCGCGTTGTTGCGGTCGTGATTGCCGATGTCGCGCAAGAATTCGCTCAGGTCTCGGGCGATTCCCGCGGTCGGCCCGCAATTCCACATCGTCGAGGCGCTGTCGGTCATGAGGAAACCTAGCAAGCCATTGGACGTTTCATGGAACACCACCAGCGCTTGCCCAGGCTGCAAGTAGGCCTGCACTTCCGCGATAGGGACCGTGGGGGGGAATTGAAACTCGCTCGGCACGCGGCTCAAGCTCAGTCGCGCGACCAAATTCTCGCGCTCATGGAGATTCTCCGACAAGGCGCGCCAAAGCTTGTCGAGATTCTTGTCGCCAGCCTTGTCGAGCACGGGTTGCCATTGCGTGCGGAGTTGTTGCTGGAGCAATTCACCCTCTTTGGCGAGATCGGCGTACTCAGGGTAGCGCAAGAGCAGATCGTTACGCAGGCCGCGCGACGTGGGGCTGAGCGTGTTTTCTTCTGATTCCAACGTCTCGCGGATCGACGCCAAGCGCCCGCCGAGCGGAAGCGCATTGAAATAGCGGCGGCGTTTGGCAAGATCGGCCACCTCAATCACGGCGGCTTTTTCCTTGCGCTCAACCAAAGCGGCAAGCCAGCGATCGTAAGAACCATCGAGCGGCGTTTTCAACAGAGCCAGCGTGTCCAAAGGTCGGAAGGCCCAATCGCGGGGGCTGGGATCGCTGAGCATCGTGCGATAAATCTCGATCGCGGAACTAGCGCGCAGAAACTGATCGTCGAACCAGCGATTGGCGATCTGCAATTGCAGAAAACGCGTGGACATGTTGGAGTGGGTGGCAATCGCCGTGTTGAGCACGTCGATAGCAGAGTCCTTTCCCATCTCGACGAGCACGCGGGCTTCGAGATACCGCGACCAATTGCCCAAAAGTCCCGCCGCGGCATCGCCCAACCGCGATTGCCCTCCTGCGAGCGTGGTGGCGGCTTCTTTCCAGTTGTCGGCCAGCATCCACTCTTCGGCACGGGTAAAACTGAGCCGCGCGTAAATATGCTCGAAGCGCTCCCGCTGGGCCCAAGCCGCCGCGGCATCCAGCACGGGAATGGGCTCGGGATTGGGTGCGCCGAGACGATTCATCGCCATATAGCGAAACGCCTCGTCGATCACGCCAGGATCTTCGAAATAAATGCCCGAGATGCTCGCTTCGAGAAACAAGCGGTCGGCGGCCGCGGCCTTGCCCGCTTCCATCGCCAGTCGGCCTTGTTCCAGAAGTGACACGCCCGTGAGGGGATGATCAAACTGGCCGGCGATCCGTTCAGCGCGTTGCAGCCGCTGGTAAGCTTGATCGAGGTTGCCTTGCCCGGCATAAGCGAGCCCCAACAGCAAATCGGCCCACGCGTTCGACCAGTGACTGCGAGGGGCGATGCCGCTGGACAGCTTGTTCACCAAGTCGCGCGACAGGGGATCGTGAGGCGCGAGAGGCCCGAGCAATTCATTGCGCCGCCGAATCGAGAGCGCCAGGGCACGAACGATTTCCACGACGTCGATTTGCCAATACTGCAATTGTTGGAGGGTGCCGCCTCTTTGCACGACTTGGCTTTGAGTCGCCAGATCGTCGCCAAAACTGATCAACATTTGCGAGGGAATGTCGCCAAGCGTGAACTGCCGCGTGCTGGGGCCCCAAGGCAGAGTTTGCCGGGCGCGATTGTGATCGGGGCGCGGTTCGGATTTAAAATTGACCGAGAGCATCCACTTCGGATACTGCAAAAACATCGCGCACGCTTCGTCGAACTGTTCGAGGGCCAATGCCGGTTGTCCTTGATGATAGAGCACCTCACCCCACATCGCGTGATAACAGATCGCATCGATCCAACGCTGGGTGACGCCAATGCGAACGGAATTTTTCGCTTCCCGGGCCAACGTCCGTTGGGCGTCGCGGTACTCGCCACGATAGATGTCGTAAACCGCCTCGTAATAGAATTGGCTCGGCACGGTGTCGGAGACAGGGATCGTGCCCTGGCCGAAGGCAGAGTTTCCGATCGCCGTTCCAACAAGCACCGCTCCCACGGGAGCAGTCAGGCGCAAGAGTTTGAGAAAGATCGCTAGCACGCCGCTTCTCCTGTGTCCCCAACGAGTGTTCCAGGCCCTGCTGTTTGAAGAGCGCGCGACTGCTAGCAAGAGTGCCCAGCAAGGCCGCGTCGATTCATTCTACCAACCTGCCAGGAAAAGGCGATTTGCCGCTAAATACTCAGGAGAACTGCAAAGCAACATATTCCGGTCATTCTGAAAGGAGTCCAGCGACTTGAAGAATCTGGGTTCCACAACCACCCGCACATCCATGCGTGAGGGTGCTGCAGACCAGGTCCTTCGGTCGGCAAGCCTCCCTCAGGATGACACTTTCGCTTAGCCCCTGCTGGCAATGGCAGCATGTTTCCGAGGCAAATTCTTCAGGCGATGTCAAAGTTTGTGGATCGGGACGACGATAACGATTATGCACGCCGGTAACACGGAACTTGTCCAGCGCATGACCCTCCGTCAGGAGCAACGATTGTGAAAATCTCGTCCGCAAAATTCCGCCTCAACGCCACCCAGCTCGGGAGTGGACTCATGTTGCTCGCGTCGATCGCGGCGACGGGCTGCCAAATGGACATCGCCGGGCAGACCTTGCCTAGCGCTTATTATTTGAGCGACGACGTGCAGTATTACGCACCCGGTCCCGAGTTCAAGCTCGCCCGCGAAGCCGCGGCGCTCAAGGAACAGTCGGCCACCACGATCAGCGAACCACAACAGTAAGTCGAACGCGATCGTCAGGGGAAGTCCTGTCTCCCAGAATTTTTGCTTAATCAGTCACCAGGTTTCAGCGAGACTACGATTTTTGCCGCTTGTTGCTCACCACCGCTCCAAGGTTAGCAACAAGAATGGGGGGGACGGCACCTCAGTGGCAGACGTCTGAGGAGCGCGAACGCCAAGTGTCGCGTGCCTCAGACGTCACTGCCCGGGGCTTCTTCTTAGCATAACACGACTCTCCAGCTAGAGTAACACGAGTCTCCGACTCGTGATTCAGGGAATTACGACACGGAGTGTCGTACCACACTAGCGTAGCTCCACACTTCGAGTGGAGAAATTCAAGAAATTACGACTCGGAGAGTCGTACCACACTAGAGTAACACGAGTCTCCGACTCGTGATTTCTTCGACGCGTCTCCACTCGGAGATTCGAATAATTCTAAAAACTGCTTGAGATAGCGAGCCTCCTGGTTAAAATGCCGCCATGGCTCTTCCATCGAGAGCCTTTGGCCAAGTGGAATTTGGATCCTTCGACCGCACAGGCGAAGTGCTTCACACCTCGCGAATTTGCCCCATTGGTTTCAAGCGGGAGTCGCGGTCTTTGTGACGTTTCGCACGGGCGATTCTTTGCCACGAGCTGTTGTTCAGCAATGGCAAAGCGAGTTAGACGCTTGGCTCGCGCGCCACGGGCCTCATGCCGCTGCCGTTCGCGACTCGACCTCCTTGGCAAGCTTGCCGCTGCCCCCGCAGCAGGAATTCCACCGCTTGCGGGACCGACTCTGGCATCGCTCGCTCGATGACTGCCACGGCACATGCGTTTTGCGCGATCCAAAAAATGCTCGGATTGTTGGCGATGCTTTGCAGCACTTTAATGGAGTGCGCTACGATTTGGATTCCTTTGTTGTCATGCCCAATCACTTTCACCTGCTCGTTCAATTTCGTAACACCTTCACGCTGAAGGCCCAATCGGAAAGCTGGCTGCGTTTCTCCGCCAGGAAGATTAACGAACGCTTGGGGAGACATGGTGC
>JBGTMM010000589.1:0-9144 GCA_041743635.1 Bythopirellula sp. | reverse complement strand
AGATACCTTCCGCCGCGCGCCATTGGCCGCGTCCCGAGGCCTTGAGCGCGGGATCAAATTCCACCTTCCAACGGGCATCGGCCGGCGCGTCGTGCAACAGCAAATACTCGCGCATCAAGAGCGGCAAACCGGCTTGCAAATTCATGCGCAAGAGCAGTTCCAACGCGAGATTGTCTCCCTCCGGAGCAATTCCCGCATACAACAGCAAATGTCCCCGCGCGGCGATGAGTTCCCCTTCGATCAAGAGCGCATGGCCCACGGCGCCAATCGCCTCGAAGACCCGCAGCGGCATGTCGTCGTTCAAGAGTTCAAGCGCGTCTTGGAGTGGACCGATCGCCTCGGTGCCCGTTTTGCTCGCCGCCAGGAGGACGGCAAGTTGGGCATGGGCCGCGGAATTTTTGGGGTGCTTGGCCAAATAGTGGTTGATCGTCTTGGCCGCCGAGGCAAACTCATGCAGCGACAATTGCAAGTTGGCATCGAGATCCAAAAGCGAGGCGCGATCCGGCTGTTTCTCGAGCAGGAACTCGACATGCTTCAAAGCGGCGTGAGGCTGCTCGCCGGCGATCATGCGCTGGACTTTTTCAATGTCAGCAGCCAAGTCGCTGCAACAGAATTTGAGTTTCTTGCCACTGCCGCAAGGACAAGGGGCATAAGGATCGAGGGCCATGAGCGGTGCGCCTGTCGAGTGTGAACATAAGGGCGGTGAATTGCCTAAATCGTAACACAATCGGGGGGTGGGGGGGAACCAGTCCGGCGAGCCCGGCTCGCCCGTGAATTCACGACACGGAGTGTCGTGCCACTATGGCACGAGTATCGCCGTTTTTTCGGCGATCAGTGCCAGCAAGGCTTTTTGCGGATCGGCAAATTTCTGGATCCCTTCGCTCATCAAGGTTTCCTCAAGCTTCTTCACGTCCACGCGCGCGGTGATCTCCTTGATCACTTCCTCGGGAGGAAACTGGTCCACTGTGCGCACGAATTCGAGGTTGCTCTTGGAGATCGCTTCGTTGGTGGCCGGCGGATTGGTTTGAATGTCGCTGCCGGCCAGCGCGATAACATATTTCCAGGGGGGGTCGTTCGCGCTTTTCGTGCCGGTGCTGGCAAACACGATTTCTGGTTTGAGCGGGGTGGGATGTTTGGTCCAGAATTGTTGATTCGCTTTCCAAAGCTGCTTGGCGTTGAGAATTCCCACTTGGCCCTGCGCGGCAATCGACAGTGCAGGGACGTGCTTTTGCGTGTACACGTCCACGCGCGAGACAAAGATGCTGTAAACGCTTTTGAAGCGATCCAACGAATCGAGTTTCTGCGCCCCTTGCCAGATCGCATCGCGCGCGGCTTCGTATTGCCGCATCGAGAAAATTAATGTCACATTAAGCGGAATGCCGCGAGCGGCCAGCTCAGGAAGAGCCGCCAAGCCCGCGGGTGTGGCCGGCACTTTGATCATGCGGTTCGTGTGGCCGCGTGACCATTTGGTTCCCTCGGCAACGTAGCGTGCCACTCGCTCGACGTGCGGCATGTTCACCGTGGGATCTTCGAGCAAGGGATCGACCTCGAAGCTCACATAGCCATCGTCCGCATGGGTTTGCTCCCAAATGGGCAGGAACTTTTTCTGTGCGTCTCCCACAACTCGATCCGTGAGGGACCAAGCCGCCGTTTGCGCGGAACCTTTGGCTTGCCGCACTAACTCGGCCAGCTCGCCGTCATAGCGGCCGGACTTCACCAAGTCGCTAATGATGATGGGATTCGACGTCGCCCCCGTCGCGCCAAAGGCGAGGTTCTCGAGAATAAGATCGGGATCGACGGAATCGAGCCACAGTTTCGTGCCGCACTGAACCAGGGATGTGAGTGAAGAAGCCATGCTTTGGGAATTCTCCTTCATTGAGTGTGCTACTAGCTAGCAATTCTCCGCCTCCCGAATAGACCCAGCAAGGCCTACCGAGAACGCGGTTCACTGCCTGCCAAAATAGGCGAGTAGCTAGTTTAGCGAAAATGCGAGGGTTGAAAGCCACTTTTTGGATAAGTGAGATTCTAACGATTTTTCCGATTTTGGCGGTTATTTCTCCATCTCTCTTCACCAGAGGTCGATGAATTGCCTGTACGAAAATACTGATGCGCCTGGTGCGCACTGATCTGCATATTTGCTCGCGTGGGAGGTCCTTCCGGTGAAAAATATCGTTGTGTTCCTAATGTTGGTGGAACTGGGTATCACCTGCCCAGGGGCAGCCGCGCAGGATCTGTTCCAGTCACAGACCTTAGGCGAACTGCCGCCGCAGATGATGATGCCGGATCCCGCCGAGCCGATGCCGAACGACAGTAGCTCGGTTATGTTGCCCGGCGAATTACCCGAAGTCTCCGGCAGCACCGTGCCTGCACAAGAACCGCTGGCTTTGCCAGCCACGCCCGCTGGCGATCCCAGCCCATCGTGGGGTTATTTTACGGGCCAAGACCTGCAGATGTTTGAATGCCAACCGGCGCTCTTGGAAAGCACGGGCACTTGGCTCCGACGTGGTTTCTGGTCAGCCGAAATCGACGCGGTCCTGGCGAACAGGATTTTTGATCGCCGTCCGGTCATACTTTTCGTAGAACAGCAAACTCTTAACAACCTGCTGATTAGAGGTGATAAACCTGGCGTGGAGGGAACGCCCCGTCTGAAAGTGGGACGCTTCCTCTTTCGTGATCAAACCAATCGCGATCACACGGCCGAGTTTGTCGCCTGGGGCGGGGGCAACTGGAGTCAAGAAGGGCAGCTCGATGGCACTAACCTCGCCGTGCCTTTTACACGCGATAACGGAAACATTTCATTTGACGGCGCGCAGTCCTCGCAATTCGAGTACGACAGTTCGTTCAATAGCTTTGAGCTTAATTATCATGTCAAGCAACGCCTGTTGAAAGATCGCATGGAACTGGAACCCAGCGGCCACTGGGTTCGTCGGGCGCAACCCTCTCGGCCCTATTCGTTCCTAGCCGGCGTTAGATATTTCAATCTCAACGAGACACTCAATTGGAATGCTTTTGGCATACCTGACGCGGACGACGACGACCTGTCAGAAACAGGAACCTATGATATTGAAGTGAGCAATGACCTGATCGGGACTCAGGTCGGCGTTTCAAGCACCTATGAAACGGCGCGCTACAGTCTTGGTGCCCATGCCAAAGGGGGCATGTACCTGAATATGGTGAGTCTCGAATCGAGCTTTAATGTCAGTGGCGACGTGACCTCCGGGAACACCTCTTTGGAAGAAGATAATATCGCGTTTATTGGCGAAGCCGGGGTGCTGGGCAAGTACCACATCCGTCCCAATTTGTCGCTGCGAGTCGGCTTTGAAGTGATGCTGATCAACCATCTGGCTGTTGCTCCTAGTCAAATCGATTTCAACCCCAGCGGTAGGAATTCGATTTCGACGGGCAGCGACAACTATTACATAGGCGGTAGCCTCGGCTTAGAAAGCTATTGGTAATGTGGTCACTGCTTCCCACAGTTCGCTCAAAATACTGCTAGCAGCGAGCGAGCAGTGTTCTCGTTGCGGTAGCAACACTTAAGTCGACGTAGACCTAAATCGAAATTCTCGCTAGCCTACTGCCAGCAAAGCTAGAAATTGACCAAGCGGATTGCGAACATGGCAACTCACGCTTCATCGTCATGGATAACGACTCACGAGAACCCGGCTTAGTGAATTCTCCACAGCAGCTTCCGCAGCCCTCATTCTTGGCACGCCAGACCATCGGCCAACCCCACTATTTGTTATTGGCGTTGGCGGCGGTCTTTGTGATAGCGCTCGTTCCCCGCGGTGCTCATCGAGCAATCCAGAGCAACACGAACAAAGCCGAGGATTGGCTTCCCAAAAGTTACGCCGAATCGACCAACCTCTTGTGGTTCCGCGATCACTTCCAGAGCGAGCAATTCGCCCTCGTGAGTTGGGAGGGTTGCACACTGGGCAACACCGAGAAGCTCGAACAGCTTAGCCGCAAGCTGGTCCCCAGCCAGGACGCCATCTCCAGTGCTCCCGAGAGTTCTGATCTACGGCAAAGAGCACGCTGGTATCCGCGTGTGATCTCCGGCCCGAGCGTGATTGCTGAGTTGGTAGGACCACCATTGGGCATGAAGTATGGCGAGGCGGTGAAGCGGATTGAAGGAGCGCTCGTCGGCCCCGCCCAGCGTGATGCGCATGGAAACATACTGGGCAATGAAACTCGCACGACTTGCCTGATCGTCTACCTCAGCACCGAGGCGACCAAAGACAAAAAAACAATGCGGCAGGCTATCGAGAATATCTCCCTCATTGCCGCCGAGGAATGTGCGATCCCGCGCGATTCCATCCACGTAGGTGGTCCGCCGGCTGAGAATATTGAAATCGATACCGCGGGAGAACGCTCTTTTGTTCGTTTGGCTGCCTTGGCGGGGCTCATCGGTTTCGCGGTCTCCTATTGGTGCTTCCGCAGTCTCCAAGTCACCGCCATCGTCGTTACCGTCGGCGTCCTCAGCGCCGTGATGAGTTTGGCCATCGTCTTCTACTACGGCATCGTCGAAGTCATGCTGCTCGGAGCCGACCAGCCGCAACTGGGCACGCTCGATGCTTTTCTCATCTTGATGCCCGCGGTCGTGTATGTGTTGGGACTCTCGGGGGCGATTCACATCGTGAATTACTACCGAGGTGCCCGACGCGAAAAAGGATTGTGGGGCGCGGCGGAAGCCGCCGTCCGACAAGGTTGGTTGCCATGCACCCTGGCGGCCCTCACAACGGCCGTTGTCCTGGGTTCACTCGTGACCAGCGATATCCTACCGATTAAGAAATTTGGGTTCTTCACGCTCCTCGCCGAGCTGGCCACGATTGCCATCCTATTCACGATTCTGCCCGTACTCCTACACCGCTTCCCCTTGAGCGACAAACACATCAAGCGCCAATCGGGGAGCGCTCATCTGCCCGCGTGGATGTTGAACGTATTCGGCATCGCGGTGGGCCGCAATGTCCTGACTTGCCTGTTTTGGTTGGTAATCGCTAGCGTCTTCGCGCTTGGTATCACCCGCGTGGGCACTTCCGTCCAGCCGCTGAAATTATTTGACAAACGTGCCGACCTGATTCACGACTACGCCTGGTTGGAAAGTCACCTGGGAAATCTCGCGCCGCTGGAGCTTGTGCTCACTGTTCCCTCGGAAAAGCGGCGTTCGACCGAAGAACATGCGGAACAAGATGGCCGTCAATACCGCATGACGATGCTCGAGCGGCTCGATATGTTGCGCGAAATCCAGCTTCGCATGGAGGCACTCCCTGAGATCAGCGGCGCGCTTTCGGCGGCGACATTCGCTCTGGAAAACAGTGACAGCGGCGTTGATGGGAAAAACAAGAGCTGGGAAGAGCGCCGCAACGCACTTTTGGCCGGTGACTATCTCCGCCTGGAGCGCATGCCGAATTCCAACTACGAATCCGGTCGAGAACTCTGGCGGATCAGCGCTCGCGCCGCGGCACTCAGTGCGCCCCACGACAATAGCCGCGCTATCGACTACGGACAGCTTCTCCAGCAACTCAAATCGGCCATCGATCCCGTGCTCGTCGCTTACGAGCAGCGTGATACCATCGTCGAGCAGCTCCACAAACAAGGCAAGCAACTCGATGGAGCACGACTCTGCATTTTGCATCGCACGCCCGGAGGTTCTCCCGAACCTGCGCTCCATGTGCAGGAATCGGTGCTGGCCAATTTGTTGCTGAGAAGTGGCGTGCAGTCAGGAACCTCCGTCGATGGCAAGCCGCTGGGCGGGGTGACGTTCTACAATCTGGCCGAGTTTGATTCCCAGGTCCAAGAGCCTCAAGACCTCGAAAAAACAATCAAGATTTTGAATGCCCAAGATGCCTTGATTCTGGCCTCGGCCAGTAGTGATCCGACCGTGAAAAAATTCGTCGCCGGTGGACTAAATCTCATCGACGTTACCGCGGTGCCGGTCGAGAGCACGTCGGCCGCGCTGGAATTAAGCGGAGCCAGTAGCCCGAGCACGATTCACTCGGTGTACACGGGCGTGGTGCCGTTGCTCTCCCAGACGCAGCGGCAGCTCACCCTCAGTTTGAAGCAAAGCCTTTTTTGGGCAAGCCTGCTGGTCGCTCTCACCATGATCGTTCTGCTGCGGAGTGCCGTCGCCGGTTTGGTTTCGATGTTGCCCATTATGTTTCCTTTGATTCTCATCTTCGGCGCCGTCGGCTGGCTTGGTGTTAAAGTCGACATTGGTATGATGTTGAGCGCCAGCATCGCGCTCGCCGTGGCGGTCGATGGCACGATCCACTTTCTCACTTGGTTTCGCCGCGGCAGCCAATTGGGTCTCGACCGCGTTCAAGCGATCATGTTTGCTTACGACCGTTGTTCGACCGCTAGATTGCAAACAACGATCATCGGTGGAATTGGCGTATTGGTTTTTGCCGCGAGCAGTTTCATGCCGATGCAGAACTTCGGTTATTTGATGATTTCGATTTTGGCTGCGACCGTGGTCGGCGATTTGCTTTTGCTCCCTGCCCTCTTGGCTGGTCCCCTCGGCTATTACTTTGGCGGCAAGGCACCGGCCACAAATTCGGTGTCCCTCGCCGTCCCTGGTGCGTTTGCCATGGCCGCGGAGCAGCTCATGGAACAGCTCCGCGTTGAAAATGAATTTTCAGAGCTTTCCGTCGCCGAGCTAAAGGAATCCACCAACAGTAAGTTTCCGCTCCTCAAGCCGCGACACGTTCCGGCACCAACCCCTGCCCTCGTGGCGGCGGTGGCCGAAATTCGCAAAGACGTGATCGACGGCCCCCATGCGGATTTGCACGCCCGCCTACGTAATCTTCGC
Source organism: Bythopirellula sp. (assembly GCA_041743635.1). Classification (GTDB taxonomy): domain Bacteria; phylum Planctomycetota; class Planctomycetia; order Pirellulales; family Lacipirellulaceae; genus Bythopirellula. Next base: position 2,339 of record JBGTMM010000589.1, on the reverse strand, counting down.
CGCGAATCGTCGCAGGGCCGACACCCTTCATAATTTGCTGGCCCGCTGATACGATACGGGCTGGTTTCTCCTTTCGTAACACTTCAGCCGAGTGAGGTGATCGTAGGTAGGGAGTGAGTAGGTGAGTAAGTGAGTAGGTGGGGAAATTCGGCAACTGCAGGATCGCTTCTCCAAACTTACTCACCTACTCACTTACTCACCAAAACGACCATTTTGGCTTTATTACTTCAGACGGCTGAATACTTACCTCCTTTCTTGATTGCTTTTGCCGAGGTTGTTGAGTGTCGCTGCGCAATCTGCTGATATTCCTGACGGCTGCCATAATTTCCTACGCGTGTTACGTGCGCGCGGAACAGAATCCCTATGCCCGTTATGTCGCATCAAGCTATTCCATCATCGACCGCTGGTCGCTGGTGAATCCTCCCGACCAAGAGCTTTTCGATGGCGCCTTAAGCGGCATGGTGGAAGTGCTGAACAAACGAGGCGACGAGCACTCGATGTTTGTCGATGGCCACGATCGCGATGCGTTTCGCGAAGACCTCATTCAAGAGTTTGGCGGCATCGGCGTGCGCATCCTGCAACTTGGCGATCCTCCGCAACTGACCATCGTCGGTCCCCCCGAGCCGAGCACTCCCGCGTTCAATTCTGATATTCGCTCTGGCGACCTGGTTGTGGCGATCGACGGCAAGCTCACCGAAGGCTTGGAAATGCCCGCGGTGCTCAAGCTCATGCGGGGTCCGATTGGCACGTCCGTCGTCCTCTCCGTCATCCACGCGGGCGAAGAGGACCCAGTCGACATCGAAATTGTCCGAGACGTGATCACCGTCGAATCCATCCTGGGTGATTACCGCGACGACAACAATAGGTGGCAATACCACCTCCTCGGCGATACGCGCATCGGTTACATGCGCATCATCAAATTCGGTGACAAAACCGAAGCCGAGCTCACCAACCATTTGGCCGCGCTGACCGCCGAAGGCGTCCAGGCTTTGATCCTCGACGTCCGCGACAACTACGGCGGAGCGCTGGACGCGGCGGTTGGCATCAGCGATTTGTTTCTCCGCGCGGGATTGCCCATCGTCACCACCCGCGACCGGGACGAGCAAGTTCGCGAGCGGTTTGTTTCCACGGGCCGCGGTGGCTATTTGCAGCTTCCCCTGGCCGTGCTGATCAACCACAACAGCGCAAGCGCGGCCGAAATCCTCGCCGCCTGCTTGCAGGATTACAAACGCTCTGTGATCGTCGGCGAGCGAACCTACGGCAAGGGAACCGTCCAGCGGCTCATGCCGATTGAATCGGGCCGCAGCTTGCTCAAACTCACGGCGGCGACGTATTGGCGGCCCAGCGGCGACAACATCCATCGCATGCCCGGCGACACCGACGCCGATCCCTGGGGCGTGAAACCCGACGAGGGTTTTAAAGTCCCGATGAACGACGAGCAATATCTGTTGTGGCGCAAATACCGTTATCGCCGCGATCTCTTGGGCCCACGGCAAGAAGGCTCGCTAGCCGAGCAGTTCGACGAGCAAGACGGCAAGCTACCGGAATCTTTTACCGATGAAGCCCTCGACCTAGGGGCGAAATTCTTGCAGGAGAAGATCGGGGAGTAACGAATCAAAAAGGAGTCAGAAATGCTCTATCGGCACGACCCGAGCTTTCTGGGTGGCACGTCCCTGAGGTACTCGGAAGGGCGTGGCAGAGGCTGGTACTCGCTTTTCCCCCATTTACCACGCCCATCAGGGGTACCTTCTGGGCGTGCCACCCGGCGCACTCTGACAGTGCTTTGATTCTCAAGGCACCCCAACGCAATAAAGTCGAGCCCCTAAATGGCACGCTCTCGTGGTATTGCTTATCCATGTCGAGCCTGTGCCCTTAGCATTACCAACAGTGGCGCCGCTTGCACTTGGGTCCGACCAATTGTCGCAAGTGAAACCAGACCAAGTGCCGCTGGCGGTGGAGCCTGTCCAAACTGGAACATTGGTACCACTAAGGACTAGCCCGGCCTGGGTAAGGAGCGGGGCAGAAAAATCTCCGGCTAACAGATCGGCTTGATAAGTCGCCATGAGATCGCCATTTACATTGACAAAATTCGTGTCTCCCAAACCCGCTCTGGCTGGCAGATCGCTGAATGAAGCCGTGATCAGTGCCTTAAAAATGATATCCGTGCCATTCCAGGGCTGAGTCAGTAAGCCGGCAGTGCTTGCGATTTGCGTACATTGATAATCCGCCCCTTGCGGGCCGTTGAACACACCACCAAGAGGTGGATAAGTGGTTTGGACATCCAAAATAAAGTTCCCACTCGTGACGAAAAGCATTTGGAAAGTAAAGGTTTCAATATC
>JBGTMM010000588.1:0-4108 GCA_041743635.1 Bythopirellula sp. | reverse complement strand
ATTGCCATCGGACTGGTCAATGAAGCGCACAGTTTGGGAATTAAAGTTCCCAACGAATTGTCGGTGATCGGTTTTGATGACACGGATACGCGCACGCTGCTTTTTCCACGCATGACGGCCGTTTGTCAGGATTCCGTTCTGCTGGGCGAGACTGCTTTCAATACACTGGTGCAGATGATCGCAGGACAGTCTGCTACCGCATCAGTTTCTTATACCCAGTCGGCCTGGCTGGAAATCAACTCAACCACCGCTCCTCCCTCCACGGATCGGTTCCGCGTGCTCACCAACGGCCTGCGTTTGCCGACGTTGGGCAAAGTCGAATAATGCTGCCGGCTGGCACGCGTGACGTTCTCAATAAGCACCATTGCTGTTATCATGACTCGGCAAGATTTTTCTTCCCGTGATCATGAATCCCCGCGATGGCACTTATTCAATTCAGCGATTTGAGCGTCGGGTTTCGTGGACCCGCGCTGCTGGAAGATGTGAATTGCCAAATCGAAGTTGGCCAGCGCATTGGCCTTTTGGGTCGCAATGGCTCTGGCAAGACTACGCTCATGCGAATTCTCGCGGGCGAAATTGTGCCCGATCACGGCCAAGTCGTGTTCACGCCGGGTGCGCGGGTGTCGCTGTTGCCGCAAGAAGTGCCGCAGGGTCTTGCAGGAGTTGTGAACGAAGTCATTCGCGCGGGCTTTGCTCAACATGCCGACGAGCACCATCACGACTGGGAAGCCGAGAATCGCTTGGAGCGCTTGCTCGTTGAAATGGGCCTCGACGGCAGCTTGCAAGTCGAAACCCTGTCCGCCGGGATGAAGCGCCGAGTCCTCTTGGCCCAGCAGTTGGTCTCGAATCCGGATCTGCTCCTCTTGGACGAGCCGACCAATCATCTCGACATCGAGGCGATCACTTGGCTTGAAGATTTCCTGGTCCGCTGGCGAGGCACCTATTTATTTGTCACGCATGATCGGGCATTCCTGCGCAAATTGGCGACGCGGATTTTGGAAATTGATCGCGGCAAATTGTTTGATTGGTCTTGCGACTACGATACGTTTCTCGTGAGAAAAGAGGGAGCGCTAGCCGCCGAGGAAAAGCAGAATGCGTTGTTCGATAAAAAGCTCGCCCAAGAAGAGGTGTGGATTCGCCAGGGAATCAAAGCCCGTCGCACCCGCAATGAAGGCCGCGTGCGGGCGCTCAAGGAACTGCGCGTCAAACGAGCTGACAGGCGGAGTGCCGTCGGCAAGGCCAAGGTCGCGATTCAGACCGATCAGCGGAGCGGGGCGCTAGTGATTCGTGCCGAGGAGATTTCTTTCGGTTTTGGTAGCCGTCCGATCGTTGATAACTTTTCGACGGAGATTATGCGCGGCGACAAGATCGGCATCATTGGGCCCAATGGCGCCGGCAAATCGACGTTATTGCGGCTGCTGCTGGGGCAACTCGCGCCGCAGAGCGGTTCGGTTCGCCTGGGCACAAATTTGCAGATCGCCTATTTCGACCAGCTTCGGGGGCAACTCGACGAAGAGAAAACCGTTCAAGATAACGTGGGCGAAGGAAGTGATGAAGTGCTGATCGACGGCAAGTCGCGGCATGTGCTCGGCTATTTGCAGGACTTCCTGTTCACGCCGGATCGGGCGCGAACTTTGGTGCGATTTCTGTCGGGCGGAGAACGCAACCGGGTGCTGCTCGCCAAACTGTTCTCCAAGCCGGCCAATTTGATCGTGCTCGATGAACCGACTAATGACCTCGACGCCGAGACGTTGGAATTGCTTGAAGAACAGCTCATCGAATATCCCGGCACGCTGTTGATGGTGAGCCACGATCGCGAGTTTCTCAACAATGTGGTGACCAGCACGATTGCCTTCGAAGCGGATGGGCCGAGGGAGTATGTGGGTGGTTATGATGATTGGGTACGGCAGCGGCAGTTGGTTGAGGAGAAATCCGATGTGAAGATTCCGCAAGTAAGCGCCGCTAAGCCGCCAGCGGCCGTGAAAAGGAAGCTTTCTTACGCCGAGCAGCGCGAGTTGGCGGCGCTTCCCAAAACGATTGAAAAACTGGAAACGGAAATTAGCGCATTGCATACGACCATGGCGAAAGGCAATTTTTACAAGCAGCCCGCAAATGGGATTGCCGCCAAGCAGGCTGAACTGCGGTCCTGCGAAGAGCGACTCGCAGTGGCTTATTCACGTTGGGAAGAGTTGGAGAAGAATTAGCCGCCGGGGACTATCTGTAAACTGTTTCCCATCGAAGTACGAAAGACCTAGAAGTCCCGACGATCGAGCGTAAAGACCTGCTCAATGCCTTACCTTTCTGCTAAGTGCATAAGACAAACATCGGCAAGCTGGAAAGACTGATCGTGAAATCGATCAAAAATCGCACGGATGTTTTTCAGATCGCCTTCGCCCAGCGGCAGGAGGTGCAGAAATCCTACTTCCATCATTTCGAGTAAGGTGAGCACTTTATTAGGGCGATGTCTCAACAGGTACGCAGCTTCCGTCAAGACTGGCCAGCATGTGCCAAGGGGAGGATTTAATGTCGCAAGGGTTGCGACACATTGTTTGTGGTTTTGTTGCGACGTGCGAATGATTGCGACCAATGGTCCTGTGTCTAGCAAGATGGACTTATTGTTCATCCCTACCAAATCCTTGCAGATGGATGGGGTTCGTTGCCAAATCGGACGGACCTTCGTCACTCATGCCGACAAACCCTAGTCGCTTGGCCATGTCGTAAGCTGATTCCGTTTTTCCATTGGAGCGCGCAACAACAGTGGGCACTAAATTGTCGAGAAGTTCGGACCAAGGTGTACCCGTACTCTCAGATCGGTGAGCAATATAAGCTTGCTGTTCGGGCGTCAAATGAATTTGTGATGGATCAATGGCCATGTACTTATTCTAATGTTGGCTGTTGGAAAAAGGCAATCTTGAGATTTTTAAGCCAAACAACCAGCGCAAATGGCCTTAATTACTTTTTTTCCAGAATGGCCGTAGCAATTCTTGCTTGATAACTTCGATCACCATCCCCTCCTGGGTACTCAGCACGATTCCCAGCAGCTTGCCTTCGGCAGCGCTGAGAACAGATGCTCCGTGCCAGGTTTCGTCGAGGGGCAGCCGCGGATCAACTTGCCAGCGGCCGTCCACGGCGGTGAGGCGATCCGTGGCGAGCGGCATTGTGAGGTTATCGCTGCCGCAGGTGACAATCACTTGCTGAAAATCTTTGCCTAGATTGGCGTCAACTTGAATTTTCGCTAACGGCCACAGCACCTCGGCCTTGGTTTGCTCGGCGGGGATCGTGCGTGTTGCCAGTCCACCGCTCACCGTCACACCCTCGGCAAACAGTGGGATCGTGGCGCCCCAGATTTCCAGCGTTCGCTCATCGTCTTTATCGAATTTGAGCAAATCAGCGGGACCCAACACGGCTCCCGAATCGAGCGCCAGAAGCCACCCTCGGCGGCGGTTATGGCCAAAGACCGCGAGACTGCTTTCGCCCTGGCTGATAGCGAGCGTCGGTTGGGTAAACACGAAGTCATCGGGGAGCGAAGCACTGCCGATTGCAAGTCGCGGCTGCCATTTGAGCCATTCGTCGCGTGCGGACTTGATAAGCTCAAAGCGATGGCCCGTGCTGACGCGCTGGCCCGGCGAATCAGGCGTGGCCAGTGCCACACCGCCGGCGGCAATCGTGGCGAGGGTTTCGGCATCGAACTCGAAACCTTGGAAACCAAAACGCAGGTCGATCCCACTGTTGCTCCAAAACCGTGTGTTGTCGCGGATCAGCGAACGGTATTCCGGCTGGATAAAAGTGCGGGCCACGACGTTCGACGAATCATTGGTAAGGCCCACGCTGATTACGTGGCCGATTTCCACGCCGCGATAACTGACCGGCGAGCCGCGCTGCAGGCCAAAGCGCTGGGTCGATTCGAGCACCACTTCCAGGCCCGCGGAGAGGTCCGCCACCGAGGCGGGGGGATCGGCCAGACCCTCGAATGTTGTTGCGCGCGGACTTTTGGCCGGGCCGGGAAGCACGCCGACATACCGGCCGCTGAGGAGCGTGTCGAGTCCGCGAACCTGTCCCAGACGGATGTCGGGCTTTTCGATCCAAAAACGCGTCCCTTCGCGAGCCA
>JBGTMM010000587.1:0-5197 GCA_041743635.1 Bythopirellula sp. | reverse complement strand
AGAAATTCCCAAAAAAAACACTAGTTTCCGATGAATTCAATAACTTTGCGGTGACAGGCAAGAGTCTCAACTTGAGTCGCGCTGAGACTAAGTTGAGAGCATTGAACTCAGTCGCAGGGCGCTAGCTCTCGTTCTTTGTCGCTCAGACCGTGATCTAGCGCTCAAAGCTAATCCTAACCAAAGATCATCCGCAACATCCACGCCACGAGCGGAATCGCGATCGCGATCGTCGCGGTAACGTACGGATTTGAGTTGAGTCCGCGCTCGAGGCCGCGGCGGTTGCTTTGGAATTCGCGGAGTTGGTTGGCAATATGTCGGCCGCGGTCGGCGAGCTCGTTGAACTTTTTGAGATCGCGATTCGTTTCGGCGAGGCCAACTTCGGCCATCGCGTCGAGTTGCTTGGCGCCCATCAACACCTTGCGTGCTTGGGAAATTTTGAAACGACGCAGTGCACTTTCGCCCGCTTGTTTGGCATCTTCAAACGACACGCCATGCTCGGGCTTGAACTTAAACCCCCCCGCCACGCGCTCCCGCCAGCTCATCAGCTCCAACGTCAAGCCGGGACCCAACACGGGTATACCCATCAGCTTGAGATTGTCGACGTCGAGAGCTGATTCCACGCCGAACGATTCGAGCATCGAGACCATGGAAAAGGTCAGCCCCGAGATTTGCGCGACATGATCTTGGATGACGTGGCTCGCCAGATAGCGGTTGAATTGCGAACCGCGCTGGATGGCCAACACGTCCTGCAGTTGGCTTTCCTCGGCTTGGTAATGTTCGTAGGCCTGTTTTAAGTCCTCGACGGACTGGTCAAATTGCGATTTACGCTGTTGGTGTTTGGCGTGGACAACGTGGGCTCCCTTGGCGAGTTGGGTTTGAATTTGCTGCAATTGCACTTGCAGTTTGTCCCCTTCGGCCCGTCGTTTACGGCCCGATTTGCTGAAAATTAAGTAACTTCCCGCGGCAAGCGATCCCACCGCTCCACCCGCGAGCGCCGCAACCCATTTGATGCCCAAGAGGCACAAACTCGCGGCGGCCACCATGCTGGTCGCCGCCACGTCCGACGCCGTGGCCTTGGCCAGCGCAGTGCGTTTCTTCGGTTTGAGCACCTGCGGAATGGCCAATTTCGCGGGAGGCAATTCGGCAAAGCCGGGAATCTCGAGCAGTTGAATCCGGCGATCGAGCTCCTCCAAGCGGCCTTTCGAAACGGTGGAAACACCCCCATCGGCGACAAAGAAAACGGGGCCTCCTTCGTCCTCGATTCGGCACCAGGGGCAATCACGCAGTTGGTTGTAATAAATATGTGCTTGATCGAACGAACAGGGCCGACGCTGTTTGATGAGCGCTTCGAGTTGCTCGACCCACAGATGAGCCGAAGGCCGACCTTCGTTACCCTCGCGGCCTCGAAAGGCCCATTCAAACAAGTCAGCCAAGCCCGGCGGCAAGTCGGTCAGCAACAGCGACGCCGGCGGGGGCGAGACCTGCGTCTCGCGCGTGTTCTTGGAAAACGCGAACCGCTGCTCGGCGATTGCTTTCTCGATGGTCAATTCCCCCGCGCCGTGGAACCGCCCCGCAAACGGGTGCCGCCCCACGAACAGCAAGTGAAAAATCATGATCGCTAGTCCAAAGCCATCGTGATCCTGGGTGCGGCGCACATCACGGAGCTTTTGCGATTGAAGCTCCGGAGGCGTAAAGTGGGGCGTTCCTACTGGACAAGGAAACACATGGCCGTTGCTCTCGATCTGGAACGAATCGCAGTCGATGAAGCGGACGCACATGTTTTTGTCGACCATCAGGTTCCCCTGATTCACGTCGCCCACGACGATCCCGGCCGAGTGCAGCGATTCAAACGCCGCCGCCACATTGCGGCCCGCGAGAATCAGGTGATGCCAACGCGCATCGGGAAAATGACGTCGGCGATTGGCCGTGCCGTACAACTCGTGCAAGGTTCGTGAATCGCTCACATTCGGCATGAGGATGCCGAGCGCATCGCGGCTGCGGGGATCGTGCAACAATTCTTGCGGCCAGGCCGAGATGGCTTCGAGCGCCGAGGTGCGGCGAGTGATCATCGCCTGTAATTTCGCTAGCCTATCGGCGGGTAACGGACGTTGATGATAAAGCTTGGCAACCAAACCGGCCGTGCTTTCGACCGCGTAGACGCTCCCTTCGCCCCCTTTGCCAATGGTGTCGCCGAGACGAATTTCCACGCCTCGTGAATCCACTAATTTTGGGGAATTAGCCATCGGTGCGAGTCGCCAAGATTAGGGTTTTGTCGTCGTCGGAACGTTTGCAGACCGATTCGGATTTCAGGAATTGTTCCAGGTTGTCGCCCAAAATCTGCCAATTTTCGAGCGTGCCAAGGGCTTGAAAGAGCGGTTCAAAAAATGGCGGGTGGGGCGTTTGTGAGTCGAACCGCAGCGCGATGCGTTCGATGCCATCGGTGAACAATGCCACATCCGAAAAAGTTTGGGATGTCACATAAAACTGCAGCCTATCGCGGTACTCCTTCGAGGTGATAAATGTCGTGGTGTTGGCGTACTCTCCCGAGTCGGGCCAGAACACCACGCCACAGGCCACGCCGCTCCGCAGCACAATCGCGCCATCACCAATCTGAAAGAAGCAAGAACCGGTTGGTGAAAGAATCGCCACGCACAATGTCGTCGCGAATTCCGTCGTGCGGGCGTCGCGCGATTGGGCTTCTTCCTCGATCCGACTGCGGGCCAAATCGCACCAAGCGATGGCCTCTTGCGGCTGGAGTTCGGCAAGCGAACCGTCGGCTTCCAGAAAAGCGTCGACACTTTCAATGATCGCGTTGCAGGCCACCAACGAGCCGACGCCGCTATGTTTCACGGACCCGGCGCCATCGGCCACGCAGGCCACGAGTGTTCCCGCCGCTTTGCCATCAAAAGCGCGGACCCGGCTGCTGTCCTGGCAGGGAGTGCCATCGGCCGAGTGCGATTCCCCCTGCACGCTTCGTGAGATGGTGCGCCAGACGATTGCCATATCAGATTTGGGCCCAGCCGCGCGGTCCGGTCGTCGGATCTTCCAACGGCACTTCGTCGCCGGGGGATGACCGGGAAACCGCTTGCTGCGAGTTGGAAAGCCAACTGAACAACTCGCGGAATTTCATGCCCTGGAGCCACAACGGTTTGCGGACGCAAATTTCGTCAAGCACCGTCATGCTCGCCCCTTCGACTCCGACGGCGAAGAAGCAAAACGATTTCGATTTCTCGCCGTCATGCACCCGCGACACCACTGGTTTCCAGTGGTCGTTCGGCTCCCCATCGGTGATCAAAAAAGCCCAGGGGCGATAGTAAGCGATGCCGTTCTCGCGGTAGCTCGCCTTGCGCTCTTCGATCATGTCGAGCGCGACGTTGATCGCCTCACCCATCGGCGTGCCACCGATGACTTGCAGCTTGGGGGGATCGAACTCGAGCGCGGTCGTGAATTCCACCAGCCGCGTGACCCGTCCGCCGAACGTGACGATGGCCACTTCGACGCGCTTGGACGCCAGCGGGTCGGCCATCAATTCCTGACGGTAGAGTTGCAGCCCCGCATTAAGCTCGGTGATCCGCGGGCCGTGCATCGAGGTCGAAGTATCGACGATCAACACGCAAGGGACGCGGGGCTCGGGGTTCTCGGCGAATTCGACCGAACTAAAGGCACTGTCTGCAGAAACTTGTTCCATGGCCGAAAATCCCCTGTGTCGTTCGGATTGCTGCTTGTCAGTCACCTCGTGCCTACTGATCAATAAACTGCACCTTAGTATGGCCTGGATGCCAGCACGCTTCAAGCCTTTGGGCGGCTCCTGGTCTCGCGGCGGAATATCTACGGATTGAGCAAAATTTGCTAGCGCTGACAAATCATGCTATCGCAATAGCAGGCCGAAGCGCTGTTTACCTGTCGCGGCAATCGTCCTATTCTTCCGCCCTCATGCCAGCTAACTCCGCACATTGATCTCTCTGAAGATATGTCCCCTCAAATAAGAGGAACCCAGCACCATGCGAACGATCCACGCCCTCCTCACTCAAGTCACGTTCGGTTGGCTCGTCCTTTTGGGCGCGGCCTTCGTGCATTCCCCGGCGAGCCACGCGCAAGAACTGCGGATTGAGACCAAGGTGTTCGGCGCGGAAGAGGATGAAGAACCACTCAGCCACACCGTCACGCTATTCGATAAGAACACCGTCTACGATTTTGTCGAGGAGCCGGAGCAAATCGCGATCTTCCGTGCCCCCTCGCCAGGAAGCGGAGGCCAATTCATTTTGCTCGACGTCGGCAGCGCGCGGCGGACCGAGGTTTCTACCGACCGCATTGCCGGTTTGATGGAAAAACTCTCGAAGTGGGCCGCCGAGCAAAAGGACCCGCTGCTCAAGTTTTCCGCGGCCCCCAAATTCAAGGAAACATTTGACCGCGAGACGGGCGTGCTCACTCTCTCGAGCGACCTGTGGGAATATAATGTCGCCACCATTCCGGCCGGCAGTGCGCCGATTCTGGCCCGCTACCGCGAATTCACCGATTGGTACACGCGGCTCAACACGATGATGAACAGCAGCCCCCCGCCGGGACCACGGCTGGAACTCAACCGGTCGCTCGAAAAATACGGCGTGATGCCGGTCGAAATTCGCCGTACGCTCAAGAGCAACAAGTCGATGCTGCGGGCGACGCACCTCTTCAGTTGGCGGCTCTCCCGCGAAGACCGGGTGCGCCTCGACGAAGCCCGCAAATATTTGGCGAGCTTCAAGAAGGTTGACAACGAAGAATTCATCGCCGCCAAGGCGGCCCACGCCGAAGTGGTCCGCGGGCAGTCGGAGTAAGCAGAGCCGCCACGAATGGTGCGAATAACACGAAACATTTGCAGCCTACGGCTTCACAGCGTAAACCTTCACACTAGCCGCGTAATCATTGACGCTATACTTGGCCAGCAGGTCCGCTAGCTCGCCGTGAAAGTTAGTTGATCCATTGGAACAGCACGATCCCAACGGCAGCGTTGCCAAGGCGGGCTTATCGCAACAGTCCGACCCATCCGCCGGTTGTTCGCAGCATTCCCCCACATTCATTGGCGGGGAGCAACAGCCCGATTGGCCCTCTACGTTTGCGTAGGCATTGAGATCGGCTCCGCTGTCGATAATCTGAACGGCACTAAAGCCAGCAGCCACCAGCCCGCGCCGGTAATCTTCAATCGGGATGGCCCCTGCAA
>JBGTMM010000586.1:0-3750 GCA_041743635.1 Bythopirellula sp. | reverse complement strand
GCGTTTCTCTCGGTCGAGACTGCGCAAGTTTGTGTGCTCGAACGATTCCCGCGTGAGTTGTCGGATTAACCATGGCCAACCAGCAATCTTCACACACTGCCAGCAACGAAATGGCTCCGCAGGGCAAGCTCGGCAAGCTGTTCCGGTGGAAGAAGCTGCGCACCGTGATCACGAGCATGTTGGGATTGGTGGCGCTCGTCGGCATTTTTGGTCTGTGGAGTTACGTTGGCCATGTGACTGTACTGGACGAAAACCCCATCTCCCTCGCGATGGCTTTTGAAGCACTGAACCAAAAGAAATACGAAGAAGCCCGCCTGCTCGTCAACCGTTTACAACGACAATCAGATGACGCCGATATCGGTACCTCACTGTTCGTGCTGGGAGCAGTTAAGTCCCATCAAGCCGATGAGGAATGGTCGGTCGACCGCCAGCGGGCAACGCATCTTGTCGCGGCGCGCTATCTGCAAAAAGCCCGTGAGATCGGGGTGCCTCCTAAGCGTGAAAAGGAACTGCTTTATCTGCTCGGCCGCAGCTTGATTTATGGCAATCGATCGAGGCAGGGCATCGCGGTGTTGCGCGAATCGCTCGCCGGCAACGAACAACCCCGGGCCGAAGTGCGTCGCCTGCTTACGGAAGCCTATTTAAATTTGCCCAATCCGGATTTAAATTCCGCCTTGGAAAATAATGAAGCCCTACTTGCCAACAAGTCGCTCACGCCTGAGTTGCGCTCGGAAGCCGTGTTCACCCACATTTCGATTTTCACTCGCCTAGGTCGGCTTAGCGAAGCTCAGGAACTGGTGGAGACAATCAACGGCAAGGGGCCGCACGGAGCTCGAAAGGCATTGCTCTCGGGCCAAATCAAGCTTACTGCGGCCAAGGCCATTGCGGAAGCTTCCGAGGAGCAGACGGCACTCGTCGAGAAAGCGCTGGTCCAACTGCGCGACGCCGAGCGACTCGATAACAAGAAAGGCGAAATCTCGCGACAGGCGATGGTTCTGATCGGCCAGTGTTACGAGCTACGTAACGACCCCTACTCGGCCATCGAGCAATACGAAGCCGTCGGCAATCGCTACGGCGATACGCCCGAAAGCATCGTCGCTACTGTCACGAAGGCGCGGCTGGCCCAGTTGGCAAGCAACACCGAAAGAGCGCTGGTGGGCTATCGCGCGGTTTTGGAATCGATTGGCGACCCGACCACGTACATGAATCCTTTAGTGAGTTTGGCACAACTGCGCTCGCAATTTCTGGCGGCGCATGCGCTTTTTGTCAAGAGTCGTCAGTTTGAGGAAGCGATGGGTCTCGTGGAATATCTGCCCGCCTTGTTTGGCCCAACGACGGTTACCGAACTCAAGGCAACAACGCACGTGGCCTGGGGCGAGTCTTGCCTGGAGAAAGCCGCCGATGCTCAGCGGTATCATTCCATCGAGTCGCTTAAAACCGAAGGCCGTTACCATTTTCGCGCCGCGGGACGGGCTTACCAAACGCTGGCCGAGTTGCACTTCGCGACGAAATACTACACCGACGACTTGTGGGCAGCGGTGGAAAATTATTTTCGTGGGCAAAGCTACTCGCAGACCGCTCAGGTGTTAGACGATTTTCTGCACTACGAAACCGGCACGCGAAGGGCTTTGGCCTTGTTGCGGTACGGTCAATCGAAATTGGCCAGCGGAAAAACCGAGGAAGCAATTGCAGCTCTCGAAGAATGCATCGAAATGCACCCGCGAGATCCCAATGTTTACGCGGCTCGAGTGGAATGCGCCAAAGCTTATCTCTTGGCCAGCAAACCGCAACAGGCGGAGCAGCTACTGATCGCGAACCTCACTGGCGAAACGCTAACACCGGCAAGTTCGGAATGGCGTGATTCGCTCTTCCTGTTAGGCGACCAATTGCATGAGGATGGCAAATACACGCAAGCCATTCAAAAATTGGAGGAAGCTGTAGCCCGTTACCCAGAAGCCCCACAGGCACTGCTGGCGCGGTACACGATTGCGCGTGCTTTCCACAGCGCCGCGGAAGAGCCTGCGCGGAAAGCACGAGAAGCCAAGACCGATAACGAACGCCAAAAGAATCGCAAGCTGCGCGATCAGAGTCTCGAAGCGGCGCTGGACACGTATAAGGAAGTGCAGCGCCAGATCGCGCTGGAAGGACGCGACGACGAATCGGCCCTCACCAAAACGCTGCTCCGCAATTGTTATATGATGCAAGGCTCGGTGCTGTTCCAACTGCGCCGCTATGAAGAAGCCCGCAAAGCTTACGCGAATGTCTCGACGCTCTATCAGCACGAGCCCTTCGTGTTGGAAAGTTTCATTCATATCGCCAATTGTTGGCATCGTTTGAATCAAGAATTGAACGCCCGTCAAACAATCGCTCAGGCGAAATTGGTTTTGGAGAGATTGCCGACCGACGCGGATTTCGAGGAATCGACCAACTTCAGTCGGCAGCAGTGGGCATTGTTGCTCGACGAAATGGCGAACTGGTAAATTGTGCTCCACCTGTTACGACCATGAGTGCCGTGATCGATCTGACAACCGACAAACTGGCCGAATTGATCGCGCAACGGCACTCGTGCCTTGTGCAAATGCACAAGTTGGGCATGAAGCAGTCGGAGTTGGTGAGCGAGGGCGAAATTGGCGCGCTGCTGAGATTGTTGTCGGTGAAAAATCAATTGATCGTGGCGCTACAAGCAACAGAACACCAGTTGACTCCGTTTCACGACCAAGATGCTGAACGACGAGAGTGGTCGAGCCCGGCGGGGCGCGAGCGTTCTGCCCGGCAAGCTACCGAGTGTCAAGCGCTGCTCGCGGAAATTATGGATATGGAACGCGACAGTGAACAAAAAATGACCGCGCGCCGTGACCTTGTTGCCGGCCAGTTGCAAGCAGCGCAGTCGGCGGGCACCGCGCGGCGTGCTTACCAAGTCCACCAACGACAAACACTCCGACCCCTCGCTTTGGACACGAATGATTCGGTTGCGTCCGAACTTGATTTACAATCCGAAGTCTAAATCCCCCGAGACCCCGTTAAGCCCATGAATTCCCAAATCGACGAAACGCCGCATCTGCGACTTGTCACCGCTGACGATTTTCCCAGCAGCGAGCCGGCGGAGTTGACCGCGGGTTGCAGTTTGGAAACAGTACTGGCCGCGTGGCACGAAGCGACCGTGCGTCTGCAAGAAACTCATGAGTTGCTGCAGGGGGAAGTGCGGCGGCTCAACAATGAACTCGAAGCCAAGAACAAACAACTGGCATTGCAGAATCGCCTGGCCGACCTAGGACGGATGGCCTCGCACGTCGCCCATGAAGTTCGCAACAGTTTGGTTCCCGTCACCCTGTACATGGACTTGCTCAAACGCCGACTCACGACCGACGGCAAGGGCATGGACATCCTGACAAAAATCGAGGCCGGGTTTAACGCCCTGGATATTACCGTGAACGATCTTTTGAATTTCACTTCGCATCGCGAGCCGCGTTGGCAGTCGTTTGCCGCTTTGGATCTGGTTCGCGAAGTGTGCGATGCTCTTGGGCCGCAACTCAAGGCTCAGGCGATTCGCGTGGACCTGGACGTCGCGCCGTCGGTGCGCGTCAATGCCGACCGTGAAATGTTGCGGCGGGCCGTGTTGAATCTTGCGCTCAATGCCTTGGACGCGATGAGCGACGGCGGCGAGTTGGTGATTACGGCATTCGACGGACCCCGTGGCTTTGTGATGGAAGTCGCCGACAGTGGACAGGGACTTAGCCAAAACCAATTGGG
>JBGTMM010000585.1:0-3758 GCA_041743635.1 Bythopirellula sp. | reverse complement strand
GCCTTGGAAGGAATCGCGGCGATAGTAATCACGGCGGGGTTCGCTTTTTGGATCGCCCTGTTCTTGGATTGGTCATTCGAGCCGAGCATTCCGCTGCGAGTTGGGATGTGGTGTTGCGCAATCGTGGCCATCGGATACGTTGCTTGGCGACAATTGATCTCACGTGTGTTTGCTCGGCTTTCCGACACCAACATGGCATTGCTCTTGGAACGGTCTTTCCCACAAATCAATGAAAGCCTCGTGACAACCATGCAAGCCGCCCGCAGTCGGTTTACGATTTCACCACTGCAAGGCGAACTCTTGGCAAACACGAGCAGTCAAGCCAGCCATCGACTCGGCGAGGTGCCATTGGCCAGAGTGTTTCGCTACCAACCGCTCATTTGGAAACTTCTCGCCGCGATTCTGCTCTGTGGCTCGCTTGTCGGTTTCGCGACATTACAGGCCGAGGCCTACAACTTTTGGCTCCAAAGGGCGGCGTTCTCCTCCGAACTGTGGCCGCGCAAAGTGCAACTTGCCGTCGCGGGGTTCGAGGAAATCGATGGCCAGCGGACGATGAATGTCGCCCGGGATGACGATTTCGAATTGCAAGTGCTGGCCTCGCTGCTTGACGACCACGTTGCTCCGGAACAGGTGGAGATTCGCTACGAACTTGCCGATGGTCGCCGGGGGCGGGATGCGCTCACCCAAATCGGTATGGCCGTCGTGGGGCAGGACAATACGCAGCAATTTCGTTACGAATTCAAAAACTTGTCGGCGGATATCACGTTCGACGTGATCGGCGGCGACGACCGGATTCGTGATCTGCGCCTGCATGTGGTGGAACGTCCGCAAATTGTGCGCACCGCACTCGAGGTGGAGTTTCCGCCTTATCTGGGTTGGGCACCGCAGTCGCTGCCGTTTACTGGTCGCGTGGAAGTCCCCTACGGTTCACAGGCGGTGTGCCAGGCCGAGGTGAACAAGCTGCTCAGCGAGGTACGCATTTACGACCCTGCCACTAAGCAAGAAATTTCTGCCCAATTATCCAGCGACAACCCGCGACAGTTCTCGTTCCCTCTCAATACGATCAAGGAAGATCGCGTGCTGCTCGTGGATTTGCGTGACACCGACGGCGTGGTGAATCGCGAGCCGTATCGGCTGATGATCGCCGTGGTCGCCGATGAACTTCCGGAAGTCGCGGTGCAGCTTCGCGGAATCGGTTCGGCGGTGACGCCGCAGGCGACGATTCCGCTGGTCGGCACGATTGTCGATGACCATGGCGTTGCCGAGGCGTGGATCGACGGCCAGGTCGACAAAGAGGAACCTCACCGGCGCGAGTTGGCCAACATCTCCGACACGAGCCGCGAGAACGTGGAACTGGGCCGCTTCGATCTGGCGGCCATCGACTCGCAGACTCAAGAACGTTTGCTCTTGCTCCAACCAGGTCAGCAAATCACTCTCTCGGCCAAGGCCCGCGATGCCTATGATTTGGATCCCGAGCCGCATGTTGGTTCGAGCCAGCGGTTCGTGCTCGACGTTGTGACCGATTCCCAGTTGCGCGCACTTTTAGAGAAACGTGAGCTGGGTCTACGGCAGCGATTTGAAGCGTTGCACGAGAAAATGATTTCCACGCGCGAGCTTGTCGCGCGGATTGAACTCGATCCCCAAGGGGACAAAGGACAGCCACTCAGCGAGGAAAAGATTGCCGAGCGCCGTGAGCGCGACAAGTTGCGCGTGGTGGGCGTTTCGCAGAATATCACGCAGCTCAGCTTCGAGACTCTCGGCGTGGCTGAAGGTTTTGAGGATATCGTGGTCGAGCTGGAAAACAACCGCATCGACACCGAGGAGCTCACCCAGCGCTTGAGCCGCGACATCGCCGAGCCGCTGCGGGTGGTGGCGGCTGAATTGATGCCGGCACTTGAGAGACGTGTCCAGGAAATTCCCGCCGCGCTCGATAATCCGGCGGAAAATGCCGACGTGCTCACCGGGGCGATTATTCAGTCCGATGAGGTTGTCGCGGCCATGCAGCGCATTTTAGACCGCATGTTGGAACTGGAGAGTTACAATGAATTGGTGGAACTCTTGCGGGGCATTGTCGCGGACCAAAAGCAGTTAAACGAAGAAACCAAAGCCGAACGTCGCGAACGACTCCGTAGCTTGCTCGATGAGGAATGAGAATTGGCGAATTTTTTCCAACTAAATTTGCGTCCGTACTGGCTGGGCCTCGCCCTGTTGCTTGCCATTTCTGGCGCAGCGCGGGTTCGTGGGCAGGAAGCCCAGAGCGATTCCGATTTGGCGAAGCAAGAGGCGTCGCTGTCTCAGCGCTATGATCGGTTAGAGCTTTTAGCCGGCCGCTTGGCGGAGATGTCGAAAGCCACGCAACCCCGCCGCGCGGAATTGCTCGAGCAACTTGTCGCCCAAAGCCGTGAGAAGGATTTGCCTGGTCGATTCACGAAAATTGTCGAGGCGCTCCAGCAGGACGACTTGGGCACAGCAACCCAAGGCCAAACTCTCTTGCAAGCCGAGCTGCAAGCGATGCTGGAGTTGCTGCTGCAAGAAGACCGTGATCGCCAAATTGAGTCGGAACGCCAGCGCATCAGCAAATATCTGGCGGAGTTGAACAAGCTGATTCGCCAGCAGCGTGGCATCCGCGCGCGCACCGCCGGGGGCGATGGCGAACAAGAACTTGCCGAAGACCAAGACAGCACGGCCGAGAAAACCGATGAGTTGAGCGACAAAATCGAAGAGACCGAAGTCAGCGAAAAACCAGACTCGGCACAGCAAGGTGAGTCTGAAGATTCCGTGGGCAAACCCTCGGATGCAGAAAACCAAGCTGGCAAAAACTCTGATGGCAAGCCTAGCGATTCAAAGCCAGGAGAGCCCTCGGAGAAGCCGGGTGAACCCAAGGAAGGAAGTAGCGGTGAGCCAAAGGAATCTCAACCCGGCGAATCCAAATCAGGCGAACCTAAACCGGGAGAATCCCAACCCTCTGAATCACAGCCCTCACAGTCACAACCTAGCCAATCGCAAGGTGAATCCGGTCAACCTTCTGACCAAAGCGGCGAGTCTTCCGAAAGCTCGAAACAACAACAATCGCAAAGTCCCAGCGAAAAGGCTGTCGAGAAACTTCGCCAAGCGCAAGAGCGCATGAAGCAAGCCGAGGAGCGGCTCAAGGAAGCCCAGCGCGACAAAGCCGTCCAAGAGCAAGAAGCCGCGCTGCGTGAGTTGGAACAGGCGAAGGCGGAACTCGAAAAGATTTTGCGGCAACTCCGCGAAGAAGAGATGGAGCGGATGCTAGTCTTGCTCGAAGCCCGCATCCGCAAGATGCTCGAAGCTCAAAATGCGGTTTACGACCAAACGGTGAAATTGGAGGAATCGACAACGCAGGTTCCAGAGCACGAACTGGAAATCGCGAGCGCCAGCTTAGGGCGCCAGGAAGATCAGATCGTGGGTGAAGTGGATCGCGCGTTGGTGCTGCTGCGCGAGGATGGCACCTCCGTTGCTTTTCCCGAGGCGCTCGAGCAAGCACGGGAAGATATGCAAACCGTCGCCGACAGGCTGCGCCGCATGAAGCCTGACAAAATCACGCAGGGCTTGGAGATGGATATCATCGCCACACTCGAGGAAACATTGGCCGCTTTGCAACAGGCTCTCAAAGAACTCCGCGAGCAAAAGGCTTCGCAGCAAGGTGGCGGTGGTCAACCCGGCGAACAACCTCTGGTGGACCAATTGGCCGAATTGCGTATGATTCGGGCATTACAGAACCGGGTTAATGGACGCAC
>JBGTMM010000584.1:0-3498 GCA_041743635.1 Bythopirellula sp. | reverse complement strand
CTTGAACGGCGGCATTGAGTTTCTCAACGTAACTTGCGTGATGCTTATCGTGATGGATTTCCATCGTCGGCGCGTCGATCGATGGCATAAGTGCATCGAACGGATACGGCAAAGGAGGAAGTTTGTACGGCCCGCTCGGTGCGGCAGGAGCTTGCGCCAACGCCGCGTGGGGCAGGGTGGTCAACAAGGCCGCGCCGGTAACGGCGGAAACTTGCAAAAAATTACGGCGGGAAAAATCCTCGGGAAGATTCATCGTACACCTCGCGAGTGAGTAGGAGGGATGGAAGTGCGACAATCGCAGGGGATTGTCATTGCCATGGGCAATCCTAATGCCACTGCGGGGGAGGGTCAATCAAGTGAATCGGGCTGAGGATGACCTAGGCCACGGATGACTGGTATTCCAGTCCGGCAGACCAGACACGGATTGAACACGGACGTAAAATCTTATCCGTGTTTCATCCGTGGAAATCCGTGGCAAAAAAATCAACCGCTATGGCGGACAGCACCTTCGTTGAAACGAGACTCTGAGAAAACTCCAAGAGGGCGGTATCGGTATCGCGAAAGTACTTGACGTTCATGGTTTGAAATACTCTGGGCGCTGACACTTTCGACTCGTCACACAATCCAGTAGAATTCTTTTTTTCCACCATCGCCCATCAAGTTGTGAGTGAAGAACGAGCTTGTTCGCTTCCCTCAAAAACCGCGAGTTCGTCATTGAGCCGAGCAATCAATTTGCGGATACCAGCTTTCGTAAATCCTTTTTCACCAAGAGGATGATCACGCTGTAGTCCTGCGAGCCGGTCTTGCAAGTCCTGTAATTCCGCCTGTGCTTTTTCGTATTCGATAGTTGTCTTGATCATAGTTCGACCTCCACAATTCCCTTGCGTCTTTCATCAGGCTCACGTGTCCGACTGAAAAATTCTATCCATTCTTCCCAATCTCGACGATCTTCTGCCGCGAAAATTTCCTCGGGATGTCTTGTCAAAAGTATGCCCTCCAGTTCCATTGCTTCGATGTTTTCACGAAAGATTTGTTGGATAAAGTCCTCAGGTAACCAAACAACGGCATCAACATCGTTGGGTTCAACTTTCGCAGTTACAAAACTACCATCAACGAATAAACGTATTGCACCGACCAGCCGCGACAATTCGATCCACCGTTTCAGTCGCAAAATCAGACGTGCCGCTGACTCGATGACCTGCCAAATCGAATCGCAATCTCGGACTCAGTTGCGACATGCATACCTTCGGGTAAGTATCCATCTTCGCGAAAATCTGGGATCATCGTCGCTATCCAAGGCGCTAATTATCTCGGCAAGCGACCTGGAATTCCTTCACTCGCCTCGCTGATTATAACCACAGCGGCAGTGAAACGCCAAACCGGGCGCTGACGAGAATCTCTTCGTGCTTTTTGTGCCAAACACTCCGGGCGCTGACGCTTCCGGCTCGCCGAAGAAATTCGAGAGCTAACGCAAGCGCGGCTCGCCGCGGTTACACGCGCCAGAAGTCGTTGCTCTTGGTGGCAATCGACTCGATCACGTCCCAGCGATTCTCGCCTGTTCGCTCTTGATCGGTGAGAGAATCGATATACTTGAGACGCGGCACGATCCCTTGGCGATGTGCGAGTTGAATCGCGAGCCCCGGCCGGGCGTTCGCTTCCAGCACCACCGGTCCCGTGTCGGCGTCGATCACAAAGTCGATCCCCACGTAGCCCATTTCCAGGGCGTCGCTCAGCTTCATCGATCCTTCGAGCACTGCGTGCCAAAAAGGGAGCTCGATGCCCGCAATCGGATGCTGCGTGTCGGGATGGAGCGTGATCGCCCGGTCGCGACAGACGCCGCCGAATGTGCGGCCCGTGTTGAGTTCAATCGCCGCGGCGACGGCCCCTTGATGCAAATTTGCGCGACCACCCGACGCCCGCGTGGGCAGGCGAATCATCGCCATTGCCGGCACGCCGTGGTAGAGAATCACCCGAATGTCGGGGGTTCCCTCGACCGCAATACTCTTGAGCAACGGATGGCTTACGATGCGGCGCTCGACGATGATCTGATCGAGTTGCCCACCCAAGGAATACAAGCCCGACAGAATCGTCGACAGGTGATGCCGCAGATCGGTCCACTCGATGAGCCGGCCCGAGGTGCTGAAAAAATTATTCCCCAAGCGGCCGGCGACTACGACAATACCACGCCCCGCCGCACCGCTCGCCGGCTTCACCACGAACTCCGTGCGGTTGCCGATCATCTCCAAAAAACGCGGGCATTGGCTGTGCTCAGTGAGCACGAAATAGGTCTCGGGAACCTGGATGCCGTGTTCTTGGCAGATTGCCTTGGTCTTAAGTTTATTGTCGACCCGTGGGTAAAGCCCGCGGGGATTGTGTTCAAGAATGAAATCGACGTTGCGCTGGTTGATCCCCAAGATTCCACGGCGGTGCAGCTCTTCCGGCCAAGCCCAAAATCGTTTGGAGTCGTTATCCATGATATTTGCCACAGAGGGCACAGAGATCACCGAGTCGATGATCAAACCGTGTTCGTCTGCCAACTATGTTGTGATTGAACCAACCTAAATGCACGACCCAAACTTCTCTGTGTTCTCTGTGAACTCTGTGGCTAACTATTTCACCATGTCGCGGAACCGCCAGAGCTCCACTAAGCGATAGCCGCTGTAGCGTCCGATCCAAATAAAGGCCGCGATCGTGAAGAAATGCAGCTCGGGGTAGATCAAAAGAATCTGGCCAACCTGTTCCCAGCTCAAAATCAAATAGCAGAAGGCGGCGACCACGAATGTGCCGACGACGAGTTGGATCGCAAACGTCGCGCCGTCCTCCTCGGAGGTCACGAAGAAGCGTTCGATCAAGATCGTCAAAATCACCAATGGCAGCAGCACGGCTCGCACGCCGGACGCCGGGGCCATGTAGTCGATCACCGACACGCCAAACACGACAAAGAGGATGATGATGGTCAGTACGATACTCGACCGAGGCACCATCAACAAATGGAGTGGGTCAAGCAAGGAGCGACCCACATATCCGGCCATCAACACCGAGATTAAAATCACCAAACCCGTGCCCCAGGCGGCGTAGATAAAACTCATCGCTAAGAGCGCCGGAGCAAAGGTTCCCAAGGTGCGAATCCCGATAATGTTGCGGAAGATCGCGGTGATGAGCGCTCCCAGCGGCAACAGCAACATCAGTGACATCACCTCGTGCATTTCCACGGGCAGCCGCGTGAGGTCAAACACCTGCGACGGGCGCCGCATCTCGGCTTGCAACACATTTTCTGGCGGTGCCAGCCGCATGATCGTGTATTTCTCGGTCAGATCCTTGATCCCCTTGCCGTACACGAGCTGTTCCCCCTCGCCGGCGTCCCGGCGGACGGGGATAAATTCGTTCGGCATCTGACGGGCATACCCGTAGGTGGGATCAAAGGGGACCCAGCGATGACCATGAAAAACTTCCACCCACATGTGCGGCCGGGCATCCTCGGATTGTCGGAGTTCAAAC
>JBGTMM010000583.1:0-6747 GCA_041743635.1 Bythopirellula sp. | reverse complement strand
TTCTCGCTGATCTGCGTTCCTGAACCAAGCACCGCATTGTTGGGTTGCTTGGCATTGGTTGGCCTTGTGGCGCGGCGTCGGAGTGTCTAGTTCGTTCGTGACTGCCAAGTTTTGGAAATCCGCTGCGGATTACCGGTGTGGCTTACTAAGAGGCAGTTAAGACAATTTGATTTGCACTCGCTGGGTGCCCCGGTTTTAGCCAGGGCACCCAGCATTTTTTTCAGGATGGGTCTCTTCTCTCTGCGAATTCCTGTAAAGCTAACGCACCGTCCGGGTTGTTTCCTAGTCCGACCGGCTTAAAATAATCGGGAAGCCAGCCTAGCAAAGGCGACGTGGAAAAAATAGTTAGGAAAGCGCTTGCAGCCCTCTTAGCGGCTCGTTATAATTTCGTTGGTGGGCGAGATTCTTTTCGATTTCTAATCTTTTGAAAACCCATTTTTTTAGACAACTCAGTCGTGCCATTTCTAGTCGCGATACCTCTTTAGCGGGCAGCAGAGGTCTGGCAATTTTTGACTTGGCACTTAGTTCTGCTTGATAGTGAAGCGAGTCCTAAAAGTTTTACGACGTGGGGCACTCGTCAACTTTTCAACTATGTGATTTTTTAGAGACGTGATTTCTTAGAGGGAGAAATTTGATGAAAAAGATGTTTTTTCTAGTCGCCGCATTCGCCTTCATGACTGCCGGCGTCAATCAAACGCAAGCCGTTGAACTTTTGATCAGCGGCAATTTCGAAACACCAGGAGGTGCTACGGGCGAAGTCCCCTTCTGGACGCTGCTGGAGTCCGTGACGGGATCCCCCGATATGGTCGATTCGGCCAGTATCACCGGCGGAGCGGACGCACGATTGTTCTTGAAGGCCTTTGCGGGCGGCGGGCCCTTAACCCCCGTTCAAGGCAACTTTGACAACGACGGCCTGCCAGCCGGTGATGTTGACGGTCGAGACTTCCTCCTTTGGCAGCGAAATTTCGGCCGCACGGACGCCTTGCCTACGGACGGCGATGCCACCGGAGATATGATGGTCAATGGTGATGACCTCGCACGTTGGCAGAGCAATTATGGCACGAGTGCGGCGGGACGGTTTACCAACGCCAGCCTTTCCCAAAAGCTTCCAGCCGTGCCCGGCGATACCTATACATTTCAGGGAACCTCGGAGTTTGAGGACTTCTATTCGGGCTTTGTCACCACATTGGGTGATGTGAGCCCGCACGGCCAGATTCCCTCGCCGACGACGACCCAATTCCGCATGGAGTTTCTCGATTCGCAAGGGAATGTGATCCCCGGCGGACCGGCTCCGCTCGATTTGCGAACAGAACAGACGTTTCCCGGCTTTCCGATCGTTCATTCGCCTGTGGTCGGCGTGGCGCCCGCGAACGCATTCGATGTTCGCGTGGTGGCCGAAGCGCTAAACATGGCTTGGAATGGATCGTCAACCCAAACGACTCCAGGAGAGAAGCAATCGGCATACTTTAACGATTTTTCGCTCACACGTTCAGGCGCCGCGGGCGACCTGTTAATGGAAAGGAATGGGAATCTCAACGCGGATATCCCCGATGCGCTCGACTTCTGGAACCAAATTGAAACTCCCAACGACTTCACTCCCTTCGATCAGATTCTGCGTACGCCGATGGCAAATTTCTCCAATCACACTCCGCTCCCCCCCGGGAGCATCGGTCGGGGCGTCTGGTTGAGCGCGTTCTTCGGTTTTG
Source organism: Bythopirellula sp. (assembly GCA_041743635.1). Classification (GTDB taxonomy): domain Bacteria; phylum Planctomycetota; class Planctomycetia; order Pirellulales; family Lacipirellulaceae; genus Bythopirellula. Next base: position 5,041 of record JBGTMM010000583.1, on the reverse strand, counting down.
CCGATCCTCCCGGCGATGGCGTGTGGTCAACGGATGAAGCGGTGACCGGGATCATCTCGCAAACCGTGGGTGCGGTGGAAGGTGGAAGTTATACCTTCTCAGGCTGGACCAAATTTGAGACGAATTACTCGGGCGGCGTCGACACCATTATCCCAGGTACGTCAGGTCTTCTTCCCCCTGGCACTACTTCACCGACCCGGACGGAGATCACGCTCGAGTTCTTCGACGCTGACGGCGTGACCGACCCCAATGGTCCGTTACTCACGCTGACGATTGACGCGGAAGCGGAACGCAAGATGCAGGAAGACTTGGCGGATGATGGCCTGGCCAATGGCACGGGCACTGCCAACGACAACGTCTGGCGTCAACATATCTTGGCGGGAGTTGCCCCGGCCGGCTCGAGGTTCGCGAAGTTAACCGCCCAAATGATCGATGGCGTGTTCCATAGTGGCGGGCAACAATCGGCGTTCTTCGACGATTTTTCGCTCGATGGACCAGCGCCTCCGGGAGGCTTGCTGGCGAATGTCACTGTCCCCGAGCCAACTTCGTTTGTGATGCTTGCCTTTGGTTTAGCGGCGGTGGGTTTGCGTCGTGCCAAGCGGGTGAGTTAGTTATTTTAGGAAAGGCGGCTGCCGCGCGGATAACACCGCGCGGCAGTTGGCCGATTCCGAATATGATTGTGGCACGACTCTCCGAGTCGTGAAGTAGAGTAGTACGAGACTCCGACGCGTGGAATTGAAATTACGACTCGTAGAGTCGTGCCACTATGAAAACGACTCGGAGTGTCGTGCTACACTAAAAGCTCAGAAATTCTGGAGTAGCGTTATCATGTCCCGTCCCAACGGTCTGTCGAATCGTGGTTTTACGCTCGTGGAACTGTTGGTCGTGATCGCGATCATCGGCGTTTTGGTGGCTTTGCTGCTGCCGGCGATTCAGGCGGCCCGTGAGGCGGCTCGCCGCACCCAGTGCATTAACGGAGTGCGGCAGATGGGCGTGGCCGTGCAGAATCATCTTAGCGCGCAGAAGGTATTTCCGACGGGGGGGAACAACCCTAACCCGGAAATTGAGAATTACACCACCGGCGGTCTAAATAATCCCGGCAAACCCAATGGCCCCAATAAGCAGGGATTGGGGGCGTTTTATCAATTGCTGCCCTACTTGGAACAGGGGGCTATAAAGGGTCTCACCAACAACGCGGAGCTCTTAGTAACAACGGTCCCGCTCTACAATTGTCCTTCGCGGCGGAGTCCCACTGCTGGTAATGGGCGGGTTCAGCTCACCGATTACGCCACCGCGCAACCCGCCGGGAATGCCTCGGAGTGGTGTGGAGGTACTCAGTATAATCCGTTGGCAGCTTGGCCGTTTGCAGGGCCGAGCCCTGGCTTTGCGATCCGTTCCTATTGGTGTGGAGAAACTCCAACTAATTCCGCTTCGTGGGGAACAAACCCCGAAAGGCATGCGATTTATGGCGGTGTGATCGTGCGGACGCCCTATCGAATCAATGGCTGTTCACCGGGAGTGATCTGTGCGGAGGCGACCGCGACAGCTGCTGCCAAGGGTGAAATTGTCCCCGGCTTCCCGACCGCCGTGAAACCAGGGCAAGTATCCGACGGCATGAGCAATACGCTGGTGATCGCCGAAAAGCTGGTGCGATCCGACCTGTACGACGGCCAGCAACCAGCACCGCCGGATGAAAATGCCGGTCGAGTCTCCGATGACAGGGGGTGGACTGATGGTTGGGATCCAGACTCGGTCCGCTTTACGGGGGTGCCGCCTTTGAGTGACGACGACCAAAGCATCTGTCGACATTCCAATCCGGCGTTTCGTCAGACCTGCATTGGTTTCGGGGGATCGGTCCCCGCGCTCTTTTTTGGCTCGGCCCATCCGGGGGGCATCAACGCAGTCTATGCCGACGCCTCGGGACATTTTCTCAACTTCGACATCGATCACCTGATCTTCAATGCCCTCGGCACACGGGACGGTGGCGAGGTGGTCGATCTGAGCCAAGGTGGGTGAGTCTGGGGCCAGTTCTGCGGTGTGGAATTGTGGCACGACTCTCCGAGTCGTGAATAGACGAGTCGGAGACTCGTGCTACTCTGGGGGGAATGAGAATTGTCATCCTGAGAGAGCCTTGGCGACCGAAGGATCTGGCCAAGAACTCGTCCAAGTTGGGCGAACCGTGCGAAGGTTGAACCCAGATTCTTCAAGTCGCGCCATAAAGATTAGAGTTGGCCTTTCAGAATGACAATATACCGGCCGGGAATGACGTTCCGTTACTGGGTTCCCGCCTGCGCGGGAATGACGTTGCTGGTGCAGTCGGCCCTAGCTGATCCTTCTTTTCACGATTCCCACGTGGTCTTTGAGAACAGTGCCGCCCCGAAGGCATATTTCCACAGCGCGGCCCATGTGGTGGCCCCCAGCGAGCTGGCGGAGATTGACGGCAAGTGCCCCGTCGACGGCGAGCATTTCGTCAGCCCGGGTAATGCGCTCCGCTTGAAGTGGAAGTCGGTGCGCGGCGCGGATTGGAGCATGACGATCAAAATGCCGCTGCGCGTGGGCCCACCGCTCTTGGTTGTGGGGGACACGATTTCGCTCTGGTGCTATGCGGACAAAGAACTCTCGGCCTTGGCCGCGCCGCGGCTTCGCATCCATGACGCGAGCGGCATGGCGCTACCCGACGTGCCGCTTTTGGCCGAGGGGCAAACTCTCCGTGCGCGCGAATGGGTGCGGCTCGATTTTCCGCTCCCCAATTTCGCGGGGATGTACAAGAGCACCACCGATTCTGGTTTTAACCCAAAGCGAATTGATCGCGTCGTGTTCGCCCAAGGCCTCGACGACGGCGAGGAGCATCTGCTGTACATCGACGATATTCGGGTGGTGGATTCCGGTCCAGGTGAGAATGATGAAGACCCCTCCCCTAGCCCCTCCCGCGAGGGAGGGGGATTGAGCGCACCGGCCGGCCTCACCGTCGAGGGCCAGGACAGCCATTGCGATCTCGCGTGGGAAACGAATGGCGACGCCAATGTGTTGAGCTATCGCGTTTATCGTTCCGACGACGGCAAAAAATTCACGCCGCTCACCACGCGGCCGGGCGACTCTCCGCGGTGCGTTGAATTCTTGGGCACCGATAAGAGTGCTTGGTATAGAGTGACTGCCGTCGATGCCGAGAACAATGAGTCGCCGCCGTCGGAAGCGGTAGAGGGCAAAACGCGGAAGTTTAGCGACGACGAGCTCTTGGACATGGTGCAGCGCGGCTGCTACCGGTATTACTGGGACGCGGCCCATCCGAATGCGGGGATGGCGCTCGAAGTTTTTCCGGGTGATAAGGATTTAGTCGCCTTGGGAGGCTCGGGGTTTGGCATCTCGGCGCTGGTGGTAGCCACCGAACGTGGTTTCGTTACGCGCGAGGAAGGCGCGGAGCGACTGTTGAAGATTGTGCGGTTCCTGAAAAACGCGGATCGTTTCCACGGCGTCTGGCCCCATTTTTTGGATGGCCGCACGGGCAAAGTTTGGCCGCTCTTTGGCAAGTACGACAACGGCGGCGACCTGGTGGAAACTGCGTTCTTAATGCAAGGCCTGCTGACCGCGCGGCAGTATTTTTCGCTCGACACGCCTGAGGAGCGCGAGATTCGTGAGACCATCACCACGATGTGGGAGGAAGTCGAGTGGGATTGGTATCGCAAAACGCCGGATGGCGAAGTGCTCTTGTGGCATTGGTCGCCCGATCATGAGTGGCACATCAGTCATCCGCTGGTGGGTTGGAACGAGACGATGATCATTTATCTCTTGGGCATCGCGTCGCCGACCCACCCGATTCCCGCGAGCATGTATCACACCGGTTGGGCGGGCCAGTCGGAACTCGCCGTCGATTATCGTCACGGCTGGAGCCGCACGACCGACGGCGATCATTATACGAACGGTAACACCTACTACGGCCACAAGCTGGATGTGGGTTGTGGAACGGGGGGCGATTTATTTTTTGCCCAGTTTTCGTTCTTGGGTTTTGATCCGCGGGGGATCAAAGACAAGTACACAAATTACTTCCACAACAACCGGCAGTTGGCCCTGGTGAATCGGGGCTACTGCATGGAGAACCCGCGGGGGCGGAAGGGTTATGGCCCCGATTGCTGGGGACTGTCCGCCGGTATCAACTCCGGTGGGGGAAAGCCGCAGCCCCGCGACGACAGCGGCACGATCTGCGTTTCCGCCGCACTAGGGGTGATGCCGTACACACCCGAAGAATCCATGGCCGCGCTTAAGCACTATTATCGCGACTTGGGAAAGCAAACCTGGGGCGTCTACGGCTTTCACGATGGTTTTAATCAGACCACCGACTGGTACGACGAATTTTACATGGGTTTGAATCAGGCCCAGATCGTCGTGGGGATCGAGAACCACCGCACGGGCCTGTGTTGGCGAGAGTTCATGAAGAATCCGGAAATCCAGCCGATGCTCGACGCGATTGGGTTTGTGCCGGACAAAGAAGAGCCCGCGCGGGAATGACAGGTTCCACGAATTGGTCGCAATCGGGCGAGCATGGTAAAATGACACTTACAGCTTCTCAGAACAACGGAACAGGCAAATGTCATTGAAGTCAATAATTTTCACGGCAATCTTGCTGGGACTACTCGGTTCGTCGACTGACGCCCAAATCACGTTTGAGGCCGCCCGGGATGATCAAATTAACCGCCTGAAAAACTATGTGGTCGATGCGATTCTGCCCTCGGGTCTGGTCCGCGATTCGCTAGTTTTGAGCGGCAGCAGCTTTCACCCCGCCACGCCCGATGCGGCGGGCTTTGCGCTACTGGGATTGAGCGCGCTGGACCATTTGAACAAGCTTCCCGACGCCGAGCAGCGGGTTCTCAAGATTTTGAATGCCTACGCCGGCCGCCTTACGGGAGTGAATCCCGCCCGTTCGGCCGACGGGCACTTCTATCATTATTTGAACGTAACGAACGGCTCGCGAGATTGGGTGGATGGATACACAACGATTGGTACCGCGCTCTTGGTGGCCGGCGCGCAATTCGCGAGCAACCACTTT
>JBGTMM010000582.1:0-1606 GCA_041743635.1 Bythopirellula sp. | reverse complement strand
ATTTCACGGATGAAACACGGATAGTAGAGAGTGATGCCACTGAAGGAAGCAGGCGACGTTGTGACGAAGGGAAATAAGCTTTTTACCTTGGCAATATCCGTGTTCAATCCGTGTTTCATCCGTGGCAAATTCTTCCGGACTTAGCAGTAGTGCTAAGCGACGCACAAATTGACCAAGGGTCGGAAAAAAGGGAATCGGATGAAACGGCGAGTCGTAGTCACGGGATTGGGAATCGTATCGAGCATTGGCAACAATGCCGAGGAAGTTTCGGCGTCGCTCAAGTCAGCCAAGAGCGGCATCGTCGCCGCGCCGAAATATGCGGAGTTGGGATTCCGCAGCCAAGTTGAAGGCAGCATCAAGATCGACCTGGAAGCGGCCATCGACGCCAAGACGCGGCGCTTCATGGGGGACGCGGCGGCGTACACGTTCATCGCGATGGAAGAAGCCCTTCGCAATTCTGGGCTGGAAGAAAAAGACATTAAGAACGAGCGGACGGGTTTGATCGTCGGTTCCGGTGGACCCTCGACCCGCGTGATTGTCGCCGCGGCCGATATCACGCGCGAAAAGGGGGCGAAAAAAGTTCGCCCCACCGGCGTGCCCAAGTCGATGTCGAGCACTTGCTCGGCCGTGCTCTCGACCCACTTTGGCATTCGCGGCTGGAATTATTCGATCAGTTCCGCGTGCGCCACGTCGTCGCACTGCATCGGTAACGCCGCGGAATTGATCCAGTGGGGCAAGCAAGACGTGATGTTCACCGGCGGGGGTGAAGAACTCGATTGGACACTGTCGGTGCTGTTCGACGGCATGGGAGCGATGTCGAGCAAATACAATGACACCCCCGCGCTCGCCTCGCGGGCTTACGACGTGGATCGCGATGGGTTTGTAATCTCCGGCGGCGGCGGCATCTTGGTGCTCGAAGAACTGGAGCACGCCAAAGCGCGTGGCGCAAACATCATTGCCGAGATCGTTGGCTATGGCGCGAGCTCCGATGGCTATAGCATGGTCGAACCCTCGGGCGAGGGGGCCGTGCGCTGCATGAGAATGGCCATGGAAGAGGTCAAGTCGCCACTCGACTATATCAATCCCCACGCGACTTCGACCCCCGTCGGGGACGTAAAAGAGATCGCTGCGTTGCGTGAAGTTTTCGGCGACAACTGCCCACCGATCTCCGCGACCAAATCGCTTACCGGCCATTCGCTCGGCGCCGCCGGCGCGCACGAGGCGATCTACACGCTCCTGATGATGCAAGGCAATTTCATTTGCGAGTCAGCCCACATCCAAAATCTCGACCCCGAGATGGCCGACATGCCGATTGTGCGGAAGCGGATCGACAACGCGAAAATGGATTGCGCGCTGTCCAACAGTTTTGGTTTTGGTGGGACGAACGCAACGCTGGTATTCGCGAAGGTGTAGGGAGAGTGGATTTTCCCAATCTCACAGGGTTCTGGTATCCCGCAGGGATTGTATCATTCAGCCCAGGGTTGGTCGCTCCTGGCGACTACCCTGGGTAGTTATCCCACCCCACACCCAACCCTGTAAGGGTTGTATCAGTCCCAAACATAGCGTTCGTCAAAATCAATTTCGTACTTGGTTAAGAACCGGCGAA
>JBGTMM010000581.1:0-3029 GCA_041743635.1 Bythopirellula sp. | reverse complement strand
CCGGCATGGCGAAGCCAGCCGATGGCATCGTTGTTGCAGTGGCAAGTCCCACCACTTACGGGTCCAATTTCTACGAGCCACCATTTCAGGCTCGGTGCGAACCTCGTAGTAAAAGCTAGGAATCGAAGTTTCAACGTAAATTCGCGACATGTGTTACCCACCGAATTTTCAGTGTAGTTATTTCGCTCGCGCCATCGCCCGCTTCACCGCCGTACCCATGTCGGCGGGGCTTTGGGCGATTTCGATGCCGGCGTCCTCCAAGGCGGCAATCTTTTCTTCCGCCGTCCCTTTGCCACCGGAGATAATGGCTCCCGCATGACCCATCCGCTTGCCGGGAGGGGCGGTGCGGCCGGCGATGAACGCAGCGACCGGTTTGGTGACATGCTCTTTGACAAACGCCGCGGCTTCTTCCTCGGCAGTGCCGCCGATTTCGCCCATCATGATGATCGCTTCGGTGTCGTCGTCGGCTTGGTACAGCTTTAAGAGATCGATGAACGACGTGCCGACAATCGGGTCGCCGCCGAGACCGACGCAAGTGGATTGGCCGAGGCCGAGTTCCGAGAGTTGCCAGACCGCTTCATAGGTGAGCGTGCCACTGCGGCTGATCACGCCCACCGGGCCTTTCTTGTGAATGTAGCCGGGCATGATGCCGATCTTGCACTCTTCGGGCGTAATCACCCCGGGGCAGTTGGGGCCGATGAGGTGAATTTTGGATTTCGGATTTCGGATTTCGGATTGTTCACTCGCTTCTTCATTCCGCATGGAGTTTACCCGCCGCGGCGGGCAATCCGCATTCCGCAATCTCTGAAAGACGCGAACCATGTCGATCACCGGCACGCCTTCGGTAATGGCGATTACGACTTTGATCCCCGCGTCGATTGCTTCAAGAATCGCGTCGGCCGTGAAGGCCGGTGGCACGAAAATCATCGTCGCGTCCGCCCCCTCTTTTTCGACCGCTTCCACAACGGTGTTAAAAACAGGAAGGCCTTGGACCTTCTCACCCCCCTTGCCGGGCGTGACGCCGCCGACCATCTTCGTGCCATATTCGAGGCAGCCCTTGGTATGGAATTCACCGACCTTGCCGGTGATCCCTTGGCAGATGACGCGGGTTTTTTTATTGATCAAAATACTCATGCTTCAATTCCAAAAGTTTTACCACAGAGGATACAGAGGGGCACGGAGTTAATTCTCTGTGTTCCTCTGGGAACTCTGTGGTTAATTGATTTATGATTTTTTCGCAGCAGCGACGACCTTGTTGGCTGCATCCGTCAGGTCCATCGCCGAGATGATGTCGACACCACTGTTGGCGAGAATCTTGCGGCCTTCTTCGACTTCGGTTCCTTCCAAGCGAACCACCAACGGCACATTAAACGGCACTTGCTTGTAGGCTTCCAGCACGGCATTGGCGATTGTCGTGCACCGCATGATGCCGCCAAAAATATTGACCAGCACCGCCTTCACATTTTTGTCGCTAAGCAAGATGCGAAACGCTTCCGTCACGGCTTCCACCTGGGCACCGCCGCCGACATCAAGAAAATTGGCCGGCTCGCCGCCGTGAAGCTTGATGAGGTCCATCGTGCTCATGGCGAGGCCGGCCCCGTTCACCAGGCAGCCGATGTTGCCTTCGAGTTGCACGTAGCTGAGCCCCGCTTTGCCGGCGCGGACCTCGGCGGGGTCTTCCTCGGCGATGTCGCGGAGCTCGGCGAGTTCTTTGTGCCGAAACATGGCGTTATCGTCGAAGGTGATCTTCGCATCGAGCGCCACAAGGTCACCCGCTCCAGTGACCACTAGCGGGTTGATTTCCACAAGACTGCAATCGAGATCGACGAACAATTTGCACATCGTCCGCATGAATGAGTTGGCACTTCGCACGCTTGCGCCGGTGATGCCAAGGCGATAGCAGAGTTTGTTAACCTGATAGGGCTGCAAGCCGGCGTCGGGACAGAAATGCTCTTTGAAGATCAACTCCGGCGTTTTGGCGGCGACTTCTTCGATGTTCATGCCCCCTTCGCTGGAGACCATCAACACGGGCAGCCCCGCCGCGCGGTCGATGACGATGCCCATGTAAAGCTCGCGAGCGATGTCGCAACCCGCCTCGACGAGCACCTGGTTGACAGTCTTTCCCTCGGGGCCGGTTTGAATGGTCACGAGCTCCTTGCCCAAGATGTTGCCGGCAACCTTGGCAGCCTCGTCGGCCGACTTTACGAGTTGCACGCCGCACTGGGCGGGATTGCTTTTGATGGTCCCCTTGCCGCGCCCACCGGCATGAATCTGGGCCTTCACCACGGCGAGCTTACCGCCAAGTTTATCAAACGCCGCCGCGGCTTCTTTGCCACTACGGGCGACGATGCTCTCGGGGACAGCGACTTTGGCACGACGAAGGAGTTCCTTGGCCTGATATTCGTGTATTTTCATGGTGGATTGATGTTGGAGGAAGATCACAATGGAAACGGCGAGTATAGCGCGAGCGGGGGCGGGGGGTCAACGGGTGGGGAGGTTTTACTGAGCATCGAGGCGAGTATACTGCGGATGACTTTAACAATGTCAGCGTTGAGTAAGGATGGCATATATGATTTACGGATACAAGCAACTCAAGAGTTCTGCTGACTGGAAGGATATTGTTGGCGAAGCCAAGTGGGTTCCGACTCGCTCTGCATTCGAGCTTGCCCAATACTGGTATAAAGGCAAGTTTCCTCATAGCGTTGCAACGGCTTTTCAACGATCTGGGGTCAAAGAACTTCAAGAACTTGACGTTGCATGCCTTTACATCGAGCATCCTACCTTCCTGGACACATTTCTTGCACCGTCTTGTAAAGACATTATGGCGCATTGTCGCACTCGTGATAAACTTACCGTCGTGGTTGGAGTAGAAGGTAAGAGCACCGAGACATTTGACAAACCTATCCGACAGTGGATTTCTTTACCCACTGGGGAACCGAGAGTGACGCGAATAAGGCGCTTAGAACATCTCAGCCAGATGCTTGCCATACCCCTTACAGTCGACTCTTCTCTGCGCTATCAACTCGTGC
>JBGTMM010000580.1:0-3817 GCA_041743635.1 Bythopirellula sp. | reverse complement strand
GCCGCAATATTTCTCAAACGGATGCGGCATCAACGGATTTTTTTTCTGTCTGCGCGAACCCTCTCCGCAATTGCGACGTAGCGAACAACGTGAAGCCCGTGTTTAGCAGGCGAGATTTCCTTTTTCCCTATAAATCCTAAGTGCTGTGAAAGCAATGCTTTAATAGCAGGGAAAACGGCTTTCGCCCTAGACACCATTTGCTCAATGACCGATACTACGGCCGATGAGTTCTTCATTGAATTCTCAATGACTTGCGAAATTTGTGGGATAGGCCATTGATACTGAAACTGGTGCTCAAACGCACTTCCTTACGACGCGTGTTGGCATGCATGCGGATTGCCCTGGGCAATTCGTGTTTGCTAGCAATGGTGCTGTCAACGGGCCCCATTTTGGGCACGGAAAGCGCCGAAGCTAGCAATACGCCCATCCCAGCAAAGGAAGGCCAATCGAAGGAAAGCACGGCCGAGTCGATCATTGGGATTGAGCATCGCTTAGTGCGGATTCGTCTGCATTGGACAACGCCGAATTTTGTTCGTGCGGGATACGGATATTTGCCGCCCAAGCCATCAACACCCATTTCACTCGTTGGACATACCCTTTCCCACGAGCTACTCGCCCCACTGCGCTGTTAGCGCTTGAACGCTGCGCTGTTAAGCTGGTTCCCCCACGGAGCGGGAGAGATCAATCTTGGCAGTCGCGCTTCTTCTGTTGGGCGGTTGTTGGCTTAGTTTATTATTTGACTGGCAACAACTCGCTTCATTCATTATCTCCCACTGCCGGCAGATCGGCTGGACGATCCCGTTTTTTCACTGCCTACTTTCACATAGTTAGGGGAGTTCATCTATGCAGAAGCTCGTGAAGGGAATTCATCAATTCCAACAAAACGCGTTTGCTCATCAGAAACGGCTGTTTGAGCGGCTCGCCAAGGGGCAACAACCGATCGCGTTGTTTATTACCTGCTCCGATTCACGCATCAATCCTAATCTGCTCACACAGACCGACCCAGGTGAGTTGTTCATCATGCGTAACGCAGGCAATATCGTGCCGCCGTATGGGGCCGTACGAGGTGGCGAAGCGGCCACGATTGAGTACGCGGTGAGCGTACTCAAGGTGAGAGACATCATTATCTGTGGCCACTCTCATTGCGGGGCAATGGCGGGTATTGTGCATCCCGAAGCAGTCGCGAGTTTGCCGGCCGTTAAGGACTGGTTGCAACATGCCGAGGCCACCGCGCGAATCCTCACGGAAAATTACACGCACATCAGCAACGAGCAAGCTCTGCTGACCGCCACGGTGGAAGAGAATGTTTTGGTTCAGTTAGAAAACTTAAGAACACATCCGTCGGTGGCGGCCGCCCTGATGAGGGAGGATGTGAAGATTCACGGATGGGTTTACAAATTTGAATCGGGAGAGGTCTTTGCCTACGAGCCGCAAGAAGGCCAATTCTTGTCAATTGAAGAGGTGACTGCCGAACCAAGCGGAATGCAAGCGCATTTGCCGACAATTTAAGGCATGGACATTGTAATTTTCTATAACGCAATCGAGACGGAGCAATACGATGAAACCTGTTAAGAAACAATCGATCAGTATCGCAGGCCCTCCTGGACTTTCCGCGGAAGCCAAGCTCTGCTTCGGTGCCGCGGGGGGGTGCTTTGTGTTGGGAATGATTGGCTATGCGATCAACGCACTGGCCACGACGGAAACCACGCTGAGTGCTTTCCTGGTGATTAGCGTGTTTTATTTGATGCTGGGCGTGGTGAGTCTGCTTAGAGCCAAACCAGAATACGCCGTCGAAGACGCGAAGGTCTTGCCAGTCAATCGCACCACGAATTTTGAAACCGACGATTACACCGATGAAGCGGCTGCGTAGCAGGCCTCGAAACTGGATTCCCGCCCCCGCCCCCGCCTCCGCGAGGGCAAGCACTGCGCGGGAATGACAAACCTGGTCTCAACAACCCAGAATGATCCACCATGAACCCTGCCTCTTCTTCTCCAAACGGCCAGAAAAAATCGACGTTGAAGAGCGACTTCCTCGCGTCGATTGTTGTGTTTCTTGTGGCGCTACCGTTGTGCATGGGAATCGCCATTGCCTCCGGGGCACCCGTGGCCGCCGGTTTGATCACCGGCATCGTCGGTGGTTTGCTGGTCGGCGTGTTGGCGGGCTGCCCCTTGCAAGTGAGCGGACCCGCGGCGGGGCTCACCGTGATTGTCTACGACATCATCCAGCATCATGGCCTGGAGATGCTGGGCTTGGGCGTCTTGCTGGCGGGGATCATGCAGATGTTCGCCGGGGTCCTGCGCTTGGGCCAGTGGTTCCGCGCCGTATCGCCGGCAGTGATTCAAGGCATGCTCGCGGGAATTGGCTTTCTGATTTTGGCGAGCCAATTCCATGTGATGATCGACGACAGGCCGAGTGGCAGCGGCGCGGAGAATCTCGCTACGATCCCCGCCGCGATTTGGAAGAGCGCCAAAATTCTCCAGCCCTTGCCGCGCGACGTTCGCGAAGTGCATACCGAAATGCTGCGCGGCGTGGGTGAGCTCCACCGTCAGCAAGTGAGCATTCAAGAGCAGCTTGCCGCGCATCTGCCACACGACGGCAGCGAGCCGCCTCATACATTGTCAGCGGAACTTTCCGCTGAAGTCAGTTCAATTATTCCTCAAGAAAAGGAGCTGGTCGATCAATTCGCTCTGCTTGAGGCGAAACTGATTGAATTCGAACAAAAGGCTCCGGAGAACGACCGCGCTCAAAACATCGTCATTGCCGCTGAAGAATCGCTCGCCAAGGGGCGTGGAGCGCTCGCCGCGCTCGAAGGCCATGATCTGAGCGTGGCGATCGCGGCGCAGAATGAGTTTGTTCTGTCGCTGGAAAATTTGCTGGGCAGTCTCAAGAATCCCAATTATGCCGCCACGATTGGGGCCCTCACGATTTTAATCATTCTGCTCTGGCAAGGATTCGCGCCTAAGTCGTTTAAAATTCTGCCCGCGCCCTTGGTCGCCGTGCTCGCCGCGACGATCATAACCACCATCTTGGTGGTGCCGGTGCTGTATGTCGAAGTCCCGGATAATTTGTTGAGCGACGTCCGCTTGCCGACCCTGGAATTAATCAGCAACGCGCCCTGGGCGGAGCTGTTGAAAATGGCCTTGCTACTCGCCGTGGTGGCCAGCGCTGAGACGCTCTTGTGCTGCACGGCTGTCGATAAAATGAAGCCCGAACAGCGCACGGCCTACGACCGCGAGCTGTTTGCCCAAGGCGTGGGCAACACCGTTTGCGGCCTGATGGGCGCGCTGCCAATGACGGGAGTGATCGTGCGGAGTTCGGCGAACCTCCAAGCGGGCGCGCAAACCCGCCTCTCGGCGATTCTGCATGGCGCGTGGCTCTTGGTGTTTGTATGCGTGTTGAGCTTTCTGCTGCGGCTGATCCCCACTTCCAGCCTGGCGGCGATGCTGGTTTACACGGGCTACAAACTGATCAACATCAAAGCACTCGTCGAGCTGCGCAAATATGGCTGGGGCGAAGTGGCGATCTACGCGGTGACCGTCGCCGTGATTGTTTTTGAGGATTTGCTCACGGGGGTGCTCGTGGGCATCGGCCTGTCAGCGCTCAAGTTGCTTCACACATTCACGCATCTCAAGGTCAGGTTGCAACTTCCCCAGAATGGCACGGACATGGCTGTGTTGAAGCTGTACGGCTCGGCGACTTTCATTCGCTTGCCCAAGCTCGCTGCCATACTGGAAAAGGTGCCCGACGGAATGGATTTGCAAGTCGATTTTAAGCATCTCGATTACATTGACCACGCTTGCTTGGACCTCTTGATGA
>JBGTMM010000579.1:0-2573 GCA_041743635.1 Bythopirellula sp. | reverse complement strand
GCTCTTTCCGCTTCTGATATTTGAGCTCGTCAAAGTGACATTCCCCGGCGAGGGTGTCGCCCACATAGCGAATGTGATAGCGGTCGACCCCGCTCTTGCCGGCTAGTAACGCGGCGCGGAAGTCCGTGAGGTTGTCGCCGTTGGGGGCCGTAAGCCCCAAGCCGGTGATCACGATTCGTTGGTCGTCGCCATTAGATATAAGGCTGGCACTACGGATCATGGGGGTCGCGGGAGTGCCCGCGAATAGTAGGGAATGGAAAGAAATTTAGAACTCTTAAAGATATCCCGAGGGTGGGAAATTGACAACCCAACTACTCAGTAGCCGCCGGCGCAAGCCGGTGGAGGTTCTGATATATATAGTCCACCGGCGTGCGCCGGCGGCTATTTCCAGAAAAAAACTGAGCCTACTCTGTCAGTCCCAAATGCCGATTGAACGCGGTCCGCTGCCCATCCCGCCCCAGCTTCTCGGTGATTTCGTTCCAACGCTCTGCCGCCCCCGCGAGTGCCTCGGTTGGTGTTTGCTTGCCGGAGAGTGCCTTGCCGAGGGCCGTTTCCAATTCGGCTAAATACTGGTCGATGCCCGGAATTCGTGGCAGCAAGTACGCATTGCCCCGCGACATCGCCGCCGTGAGCCAACTCACGCAATTGTCGTCGGCTGCGCTCGCAAACCACCTCGCTCCTTGCGACACCTGAGAAGCACGCTGCCACAGCGTCGCCGTGCTACGCTGGCTAAGTTGGGCTCCCGTCGAACCGCTCACCAGCCACGGCAACAGCTTGAAACCCGATGCCGCGTTCCGCGATTCTGTCGTGACACTTACCAACCGTCCGCCGAAACCGCAGATCACGGGTTGCAAACTTTTCGTGCGAGCTTCCCATTGATCCAAGCTCGCGTTGTAAACCTGATCGGCGGACAAAAGCGGCGAGAGTTGCGTCGAGATAGCTGTTCTAGGCAACACCACCGCGGCAGAGAAATCTGCTTCTGACGCTGTTGCGGCCATTGTTTCCAAAGCATGAACCATCTGTGGCTGTAAGAGTTCGGCATTCATGGTTTGAGCATTGAAAAAGAGTGTCGCACGATCTGCGGGGGGAGTCGCGGCCAGCGTTCGGGACAAGAATTCGCAGGTCAGGGGAAACGGCTGCTCGAGAGATTTTTCCGCGCGTACTGCCCGCGTGCCAAGTTGCTCCCAAGTCTCCGGCAGCTTCTTGGGAACGACTCCCTGCCAGGCCATCACCAGCGGCATCTCGCCCAGCGACAGGGCGAACACCTCGCCGCCGTAGCGGACCGCTTGGTCACGCACCATCGTGAGAAAATCGCCCCATGCGAGGGCCGGATCGTTGAGCACTGACTCGCGCACCGGCCGCAGCCAATTTCGCATCACCAAGGTGCCCAAATATCGCGAGGGATAAATCACAACGTCGGCTGCCAATTCTTGCGCGGCGAGCAATTCGTCAAGCGTTATCTCGACGACGCCCAGTGTCCCGCCGCTGCGTTCGCTCCACTCCCCCGCCAGCAGTCTGATCCCCTGCGCCAATTCCGCGTCATTCACCACGAGCACGGTCAGCCTCACCGCCGCTCGCGGCTTGGCGACAATAGCTTCCGGGGCTTGCGGCTCCGCCGCGCCGCGACAACCACCTGAAATTACGCAGATCAGGACTAGAATCAATAGCCGCATCGTGTGTACTGTGGTGCGTAAATGAATTGATGTGTAAAGGTCGCAACTATAACTTATACCGGTTCTAGCCGCAGGCGGTAGCCGGCGGTTTCTTATCAAACAACCGCCGGCTACCGCCTGCGGCTATGACAAGAGAAACAGGAAAGCGCATGAGCGTTTGCATTGGCATCGACGTCGGCACTTCGGGCACCAAGGCGCTGGCCATCAATTCCCAGGGAAAAATTCTCGCCGAGGCTTCCGCTGGCTACCCGCTTCACCATCCCCAGCCTTTGTGGAGCGAACAAGACCCCGAAGATTGGTGGCAGGCCACGATCAAAGTTGTGCGGGCCGTCGTCAAGAAAGCCAAGCTCAAGCCTGCCGACGTGAAAGCCATCGGCCTCTCCGGCCAAATGCACGGCTCGGTGTTTCTCGACCGCGATGGCCAAGTGATTCGCCCCGCGCTGTTGTGGAACGACCAACGGACCGAGGCCGAGTGCGTCGAAATCGAAAAACGGGCCGGCGGCCGCAAGCAACTCATCAAACTGGTCGCCAACCCGGCCCTCACCGGCTTTACGGCCCCCAAGATATTGTGGCTGCGCAATCACGAGCCAAAGAATTTCGCGAGGTTAACAAAAGTGCTACTCCCCAAGGACGAAATCCGTCGCCGCCTCACCGGCGAATACGCCACCGAGGTGAGCGACGCCAGCGGCATGTTGCTGCTCGACGTGGTGAAACGCAAATGGTCAAAGCAGCTTCTCGGTAAATTGGAACTCGATGAAAGTTTTCTTGGCACGTGCTATGAATCAGAAGACATCACCGGCAAACTGACTGCGGCAGTCGCCAAGCTCTTGGGCCTTACCACGGCTTGCGTGGTCGTCGGCGGGGCAGGGGACTGCGCCGCAGATCGGAAGAGCACACGTC
>JBGTMM010000578.1:0-17718 GCA_041743635.1 Bythopirellula sp. | reverse complement strand
TGGCCCCGCATGTCGTACGCGGTCACGCGAAATTGCTTCGCCAGCTTGGTCATCAGGCCGCTGAGCATCCAGACGGCGAGGTTGCCGGTGACGCCGTGGATCAACACCGCGTCGGGGGCCCCGACCGGTCCGGCCTGCTGGTAGTGGAACTTCAGGTTGCCCAATTCAATATGAGGCATAGCGACGTGGGGCATGACAAGAGATCCCGGACCGCGTGGCGGTCCGGCTGGGGGGCGTGTTTAAGAATGGACGCTGTCGTCGGCTTCGAGTTGCAGGCGGATGAAATTGGCGAATTGGCTGATGGAGACGTCGCGTTGATCGAGTCGGCCCAATTCGGCCATGAAATCGGCGAAAGGGAATTGACGCGCGTAGTGGCGTTCGACCAGTTCGTTGAGCATCACCAAGTCGATGGATTCGATGGCCAGGTCGGCGAACAACTGGGAACTCTCCGAGACCGGGGTGCTGGGGGCATAGTCCTTGAGGTCGCGGACGATGACGATCACCACGTCGACGATGCTCCGCTGCCTGGCGGCGCGGCCGTTGAGCAGCGGCTCGATCGTGAGCGGACTTTTAATGGTGATGGCGACGTCATGAGCTTTTTCTTCGCGGACAGATTTTTCTGTCCGAGTGTTCTCAGTCCATTCGCCGACGATCTCGAGTTCGCCGCGGAGGTACAAATCTTTGCAACCGCGGCGTTGGAGTTTGCCGCTGCTGGTGCGGGGGATTTCGCTCCCTTTCACCAGAACGATGGCGTGGGGACCGAGTTCATGTTCATGTGCGAGGACGGCCCGCACGGTGGAAAAAAGCTCCTGCTGATTGAGCTTTTGGGCGCGCATTACGCCGCAAACAACCACCACGCGTTCTTCGCCTTCCACATCGACGCCGAACGAAACGACGTGATCGCGCCGCAAAGCGGCGTGGCAGGCTTCGACCGAGCGCTCGATGTCTTGCGGATAGTGGTTGCGGCCACGCACGATGATCAGGTCTTTGATCCGGCCGGTGACAAAAAGTTCGCCATCGTCCACGAAGCCCATATCGCCGGTGCGGAGAAAGGTGCCTTGCTCGCCGGGCAAGGTGGCGTGAAAGGTTTCGGCGGTCGCGGCGGGGCAGTTCCAGTAACCTTTGGCCACGCCGGGGCCGCGAACCCAGATCTCGCCGATTTGATCGGGGGCACTCCGCTGGAGCGTCACGGGATCGACAATGGCAATTTCTTGGCGATCCACCGTCCCGCCACAACCGACAATCGTGCGGCCCGCGCCGTCGGCGACCGGTACGACACGATTCTCGGCAAGTTCGTGCGCATCGAACGAGCGGATGATCGGTGTCGCTGCTTTCTCGCCGCCGCTGACAATGAGCGTCGCTTCGGCCAGGCCGTAGCAGGGATAAAATGTTTCAGGACGAAAACCGACGGGGGCAAATCGCTCTGCGAAACGCCGCATCGTGTCGGGTCGGACAGGCTCGGCACCGTTGCAGGCGAGCGTCCAGGAACTGAGATCGAGTTCGGCCAGTTCTTCGTCGGAAATTTTCTGCACGCAAAGATCGTAGGCAAAGCTGGGGCCGCTGGTGGCATAGGCCTTGTACTTGGTAATCGCCTTGAGCCACCGGACGGGGCGTTTGACGAACGAGAGTGGCGACATCAGCACGGTACGCCGACCGCTTTGCAGCACCTGCAATACGAGGCCGATGAGACCCATGTCGTGGTACATGGGAAGCCAGGAAACGGCGACGCCATTGGGTTCGTCGAATTTCTTGATATGCTCGAAGTTAAACATCAGGTTGGCGTGGGTGAGCATCACGCCGCGGGGCCGACCGGTAGAGCCGGACGTGTATTGCAACAAGGCCAGCGTCTGGGGGCCGATTTCCGGGCGGCGATATTCAGCGCCATCCTCGGCGGAAATTTCGTCGGTGATCAGGACGTGTCCGGCTTGTTCCAAATAAGAGCCGAAGCGGTGGGCTTCGCTGGAACTGGTGAGCACAATGTCGGCCTGCGAATCTTGCAGAATCGCGCGCAAGCGGGCCCCCGTGCGACGGATGCGCATGGGATCGGGCGGATAGACAGGCACCGCGACAATGCCCGCATAGAAGCAACCCACGAGGGCGACGATGTATTCGAGGCTCGATTCGTACACAAGTGCGGCGCGATCACCCTGATGCGCGAGACGTTGGAGCCGTGCGGCCACGGCCTTGGCGCGCATTTCCAGCTCGCGGAAGGTAATGTTGATTTCTTCGTCTTCCCCTTCAGGAAGAAACGTGTAGGCAATGTCCGTGGGAATCGTCCGCGACAAACCCTCAAGGGCGTGAATCAAACTCGCGGGCTGCTTGGCCAGAGTTTTGCTGGCAAGCTGGCGGCGAGAGTTATGAAGTTCTTGGTGCATAGTCTCAATCAACAAACGGAAGCCGGCCACCGCTGTAAGCTAGTAACAGCTACTAGCGGGATATTCTTGGCAGATAATCCTACCCATCTGCGCAAATTCGTGTGCGAAAATGGTATATGCAAATCGCGGACCTGACCGGCATGGAAGGTCGAGGCGAGACCCACATTCTACACATTTTCTCGCCAAACTGAACCGCACAAAGTTGCTATTTTTGCCGCCCATCCCTGAAACTGCAGATCGGCGGTAGGGATCGTAAGTTCCAGGAAAACACTGCGGTCCGCCGATAGGAAGCACCCGCCGCTGGAATCAATCTGAACACAACATTTCGCAATTGCCGCAATTTGTTTTTGATGCCTGCTAGGCGGGACAATTGGGGATTTATGTCGCATCGCGGGCTTGGCAGCGATACACTTGCTGACGACCCAAAATGCTTGCTGGGCTAGGACTTATACTACTACAATTACAATAAGAAGAAAATAATTTCTAATCACGCGGCTGGAGCTTTCGCACGAACATTGGCGGATCAGATACCTTCAGGCCGTGCCCTCCCTGTAAATCTCTTACCTTTTTTCGGTGATCGCGTTATGCGCAGCAAGTGCCTCAAAATAGAACGATTGGAGGACCGGCGGATGCTGGCTGCGTTCTCCGTCAGCAACCTGAACGATTCTGGAACCGGCAGCTTACGCGACGCAATCGGACAGGCCAATGGAGCAGTTGGTGCCGACACGATCACGTTTGCCGCAAATCTTTCAGGCGGGACGATCAATTTAACGGGAGGCGAGTTGGTAATCAACGAAGCGCTCACGATTGATGCCCGACCGCTCCCAGCCAACGTGACCATTAACGCGAATCAGTTGTCGCGGATTATCAACATCACTCCCATTAACAACGATTTTTTGCTTGGCGGTCTGACGCTTACGGGCGGCAAAACCACAGCCAACGGTTCGGCCGGCTTTGGAGCTGCGATCCGCTCGAACAGCCGCGAGGACTTGAAGCTCTTTGAGTGTCAGATCGTCGGCAACACCGTGACAGGCGCAAACTCCGGTGGGGGAGGCATTTTTTCGCGGAGTGTCCTCACGTTGGAAGACAGCACAGTCGAGAACAACTCGACGATGGGTACTCGTTCCGTGGGCGGTGGAATCTATGCGTTGGTTGGCAACGTCACGATCACGCGGAGTGTCATCAGTGGAAATAGCACAGCGGGTAGTGAGGCCGTCGGCGGAGGCATTTGGGTGAACGGCACATTGTCAGCTTCTCAAAGCACAATTAGTAACAACACGACATCGGGAGCCACGGCTCATGGTGCTGGAATCTATACCAGTTCCTCGGTCACGCTCACGAGGAGTACCGTCACCAATAATCGCCTCCTCGCAGACGGCGCGAACGGTGGCGGAATCTATGTTTACGTTATAGGGCTCAACCAGGGGATGCTCCTCGATCATTCGATTCTATCAGCCAATCGTGATTCGAGTTCCTATGATAATTTCTTTGGAGATACCCGAATCTCAAAATTAGTCGATTACAGCCTGGTTGGCACCGATGTACTCACTTTTGGTACAGCCTCAAACTACATCGAGAGCAACGACCCTCTGCTCGGACCGCTCGCTCATAATGGTGGGCTGACCAAGACCCACCCTTTGTTAGCAGGAAGTCCGGCGATTAATGCAGGTAAGCCAGGCCTCGTCGTGAATCCTAATGAATTTGATCAACGGGGCACCCCGTTTAGGCGGATTGTCGGCGGACGTATCGATATCGGTGCATTCGAATTGCAAACTGCCGATTTCGATGGCGATGGCGACATGGATGGTCGAGACTTCCTCCGCTGGCAACGCGGCGACTCGCCCAATCCGTTCAGCGGCGGGGACCTTTCGTCGTGGCAGGGGCAATATGGAGCGGGGGGATTGTCGGCGATTAGCTCAGAGCTTTCAGCCACGCCGGGAAATGCGGATTTCGGACTGCGGAATTCGGAATTGGAATTCTGGGTTCCCGCCTTCGCGGGAATGACGGCGGAGAACGCGGCAATGACAACGAGTATGGCGGAGTCGCGGGGCCGCGAAACCGCGAGCGACGTGGAAGACGTCATGAACGATGAATCCACCGAAGAGATCGACCAGGTCTTTGAGGAGTGGGGTGCGTTGCCACGTGGCACAATCCGCGAATTTGGTGAAATTGCCGTACGACGCGAAGTGCCAGCGCGCGTGGCGATGATCGTCGAGTTCGCGAGCGAAATTTGATGCAGCACGCGGACGCCGGCCCTTCGCCTGATTTTGCCCGGCTTGCGAGTCTGGGGGGCGGCTCTATACTGGGATTTTCGGGCGAGCTTTCGGTGACTTGTCCGGTCTGAAATCAGCCCTGCTTAACGCTAAGACTGCGTTTTTAAAGGAATGGCCGCGTGGAAAGTCCGCCACCCTCTTTTTTAGCCCGCCACGATTTTCTGATCCGCCGGCTGCACTCGCTCTCGGGCCTGATCCCGGTGGGTGGCTACATGGTGATCCATTTGCTGGTGAATGCCAGCGTGCTGGAAAGCCCCAATACGTTTCAGAAAAACGTCTACCAAATCCACAGCCTGGGGGCGCTGCTGCCCTTGGTGGAGTGGACATTTATTTTCATTCCGATTTTGTTTCACGCGATTGTCGGCGTGGCGATTGTTGCCGGAGGAATACCCAATACTGGCAACTACCCCTATGCGGCCAATCGGCGGTATACGCTCCAGCGCATCACGGGCATGATCGCGTTCGTGTTCATCGGGGTCCATGTGTTTCACATGCATGGCTGGTTTCACAACAGCATGTGGGTCGACCGAATCGTGCATCCGCTAGGGGGTGGGCAGTTCCGCGCATACAACGCGGTGTCGTCCGCGGGGGAAGCCCTACAAAACGGCGTGTGGGTGACGGTTTATCTCATCGGCATCTTGGCGTGCGTGTATCATCTGGCCAACGGTATTTGGACGATGGGGATCACCTGGGGGGTCTGGATCAGCGAAGCCGCCCAACGACGAGCGCTCAGGATTTGCACGGTCTTTGGCGTGCTCTTGGCGATTGTGGGCGTGGGCGCCTTATTCGGGATGCGACAGTATGGCACGGGTGAAAAACTGATCGAAGCCCGCGAGGCCGAGGACAACATGTACGAGCACAAAGTCGACGCGGGTGAGCTCGAGCCGAACGAGCATAAACGAGCCGGCGAGGATGTAGAAAATACCAGTGAAGAAGCCGCTAGCAGAAATGTCCAATGACCAATGTGCAAATGACCAATGCATGGTAGATGAGTTAATTAATTAGGTCACGAAAAATCGGTAACTTCATTGGTCATTCGGTCATTGGACATTGGTCATTAGTGAAAACCAAGGTTGGAAGCATGGGTAAGCAAAGAGTCGTTGTGGTCGGTGGAGGACTCGCGGGTCTCGCGGCCACCATGAAGTTGGCTGAGCTGGGGATCGCCGTTGATTGCCTGAGTCTCACGCCCGTGAAGCGGTCGCACAGCGTCTGCGCGCAAGGCGGCATCAACAGCGTCAATGAGACGACCCGGCAGCAGGGGGATAACGAGTGGCTGCACCTCGACGATACGGTCTATGGCGGGGACTTCTTGCAGCATCAGCCCCCCGTGAAGGAAATGACTTATTGGGCGCCCAAAATCATCGACTTGATGGACCGGTTGGGAGTGCCGTTTAACCGCACTCCGGAAGGTTTCCGCGATCAGCGCCGGTTTGGCGGGACGCTATTCAAGCGCACGGCTTTTGCCGGCGCGACCACGGGGCAACAATTGCTGTATGCCCTCGATGAACAGGTGCGGCGATGGCATGCGGCCGGGGCCGTGGAGATGTACGAGGGGTGGGATTTTCTCAGCCCTGTGATCGACGACGACGGCCGATGTCGGGGGGCGATCGCGCAGAATGTGGTATCGATGGAAATTCGCGCGTTCCCGGCAGACGCGGTGATACTGGCCACGGGTGGTTGCGGCTTGATTTATGGCCGCAGCACGATGTCGATGGCCTGCACGGGCAGTGCGGTGAGCCGCGCAGTGCAAGCGGGGGCGAAGTACGCGAACGGCGAGTTTATTCAAGTTCACCCCACGGCAATTCCGGGTGCCGACAAGTTGCGGCTGATGAGCGAATCGGCTCGTGGCGAAGGGGGCCGGGTGTGGGTGCCGCGCAAGCCTCAAGACCCGCGCGATCCCAAGCAGATTCCCGAGGCGGAGCGTTTTTATTTTCTCGAAGAACGTTATCCGAAGTACGGCAATCTCGTGCCCCGCGACATTGCCACGCGCGAGATTTTCGACGTCTGCGTGAACGATGGCTTGAGCGTGGACAAGGATCAGCAGTGCGTGTACTTGGACCTGACGCACATTTCGCGCGCCGAGCTGGATCGCAAGCTCGGCGGCATCCTGCACATTTACGAAAAGTTTCAGGGGGTCGATCCGCGTGAAGTGCCGATGAAGATTTTCCCCGCGGTGCATTATTCGATGGGCGGCTTATGGGCCGACTACGAACGCACCGCTGAAGGGAGTTTGAAACCAGGTTCGCCGCGGACGCACCAGACGCATGTGCCCGGGATGTACGCCATCGGCGAATGCGACTACCAATATCACGGCGGCAACCGCTTGGGGGCCAACTCGCTCCTTTCCTGCATTTTCTCAGGCTTGTTTGTCGCTCCGTGCATAGAGAACATGCTTAAATCACTCAAGGATTCGGCAAGCGATGAAAAGTTTGCGAGCCTGCTCCGCGGCCAACGGGCGGTGAAGCAAGTGGAGCACGACACCCTGCTCAAGCGGACCGGCGGGCGTGAGAATCCCTACGTGATTCACCAGGAACTGGGCGACGTGATGACCAAGGCCGCCACGGTCGTGCGTCGCAACGAACAACTCGCCGCCGCCCTCGAGAAGGTGAACGAGCTCGCCGAGCGGATTGAAAATTGCTCGCTTTCCGACACGGGGAACTGGACAAATCAGAATGTTCTGTTCACCAAGTCGGTGCGTGATATGTTCCCGATTGCCAAGGCGATTCTCAAGGGGGCGCTCGCCCGGGATGAATGTCGGGGGGCCCATTACAAACCGGCTTTCGACATGCCTGGCATCGACGCGAGCGACCCCGCCGAGAAGCGCAGACAAGCCGAAGAGTGGTGCGACAAGTTTGAGGAGAAGAATCGCAAATGGCTCAAGACGACTCTCGCCACATTCGACAGCCAGGGCGAACCGACGCTCAGTTACGAGGACGTCGATACGACGCTGATTCCGCCCCGGCCACGACTCTATGGCTTGGTGGGTGCGGAGATGATCGAGGAAGTGTGGAAGGAACGGCAAGCCAAGCGCACGGCACAGGGCGAGGGCGCGAATGGCGCGGCTGCTCCGGCGAAGGTGGGGGCTGGGGTGGGGTGAAATTGTTCCCGCCGGGGCCTTTGTGGTACGATTGTATGAGTTGCTTCATCACCTCAATCGCGAGGAAATGCTGTGTCCACGCCGCTTGAAGAATCGTTTTACACTGAGTTCTTGCAACTTTTGCCGAATCAACAATTCAAGGCACTGCAATTTGTTCGCGCACTCAGTGGAAGTCCTCGCGGTACTCCGGGTACAGAACTCATGGAGTTTGTCGGCACAATTCCTCATGAAGATATTGAATTGATGAAGCAAGCCATTGAGGAAGGTTGTGAACAGGTCGATCCACATGGCTGGTAAATATCTGCTCGACACAGATATCGTCATCGCCCATCTGGATCAAGAAAAGGTTGTTAACAATATTATCAAGGATATTTTAGAAGCCTTCTTGCCAGCAATCGTCGTTGGTGAAATGTACTACGGGGCTCTGAAATCTGGACGATCTTCGAGCAATATCATTCGCCTCGAAAACTTTATCCTCAAAGTCACGATTCTTTTCTGCGATATGACTACGGCCAGGATTTATGGTCAGATCAAGAACGAATTGCGGCTGTCGGGTAAACCCATTCCCGACAACGATCTGTGGATCGCCGCGACTGCTCGACAGCATGGGTTAACTCTGGCAAGCCGGGACGGTCATTTTTCCGCGGTTTCCCACCTGCAAATTGAGAATTGGTAACGTCCCTATTCGACGTGGTCGCCGCTCTGGGCAAATCAAAGCAAAACCCTATCATAGAAGCAATTATCGAGTTCGCCCTTTTACGGAAATCTGCCATGAGTGTCCATAACGGCCACGCCGCTCGACCATCGTCGTTTGAAGTTCGTGTCATGCGCCAGGACGCCCCGGGGGAACCCAGTTACTGGGAACGGCATCGTGTCACGTATGAGCCGAATCTCAATGTGATCAGCGTTCTGCAGAAAATCGCGGCGCTTGCGACCACTGCCGAGGGAAAGAGTACCACGCCCGTGGCTTGGGATTGCAATTGTTTGGAAGAAGTGTGCGGTTCTTGCACGATGGTCATCAACGGCAAGGCGCGGCAATCGTGTTCGGCGCTGGTGGATCGGCTGCTCGACGAGAATCCCGCGGGGTTTGAGCTCAGGCCGATGAGCAAGTTCCCCGTGATGCGCGATTTGGTCGTGGACCGCAGCCGGATGTTCCGCACGCTCGAAAAGATCAAAGCTTGGATTCCCGTGGACGGCTATGGCGACCGCGGACCAGGGCCACGCGAATCGCAAGCGAGCCAGGAAATGCGTTATCCGCTTTCCGAGTGCATGACCTGCGGCTGCTGCTTGGATGCCTGTCCGCAATACGGCAAAATAGAAGTCACCAAGCACTTCGACGAAACCGACGCGGAGTACGAAGCACGTAAGAATGAGGCGCACGATGAAGGGTTCGTCGGCGCGAGTGCGATTTCACAGGCGATGCTGTTCAACGCCCATCCCACGGGGGCAATGAACGCCGGCGAGCGGCTCGATGCCCTCAAAGGCCCGGGCGGATTGCAAGTCTGCGGCAACGCCCAGAACTGCGTGGCGGTTTGCCCGAAGAGCATTCCCCTCACGCGCGAGATCGCCCGTGCGGGGCGGCAGCTTACTTGGTATATGTTCAAGCGGTGGTTTGATCGGTAGAGATCGTGAAACCGCAAGCGACAATTTACAGCCGTCCCGCTTGGCGGACTTGGGATGACGCCGCTGATGCCAGGAACTCGCGCGCGACTTCGGGGCGCAATCGGTTGTAGTAGTTCAGCCTGTTCATCCACTGGGTGACTTCTTGCTGCGACGGTTGGCGGTTGGTCACGAGCAAAAACATGCGGCGGATGTACTCGGTGTCGTCGGCGTTCGATTGATAGTAAAACTCGGGCGTGCTCAGGATTTGCAACTGGGCATCAGCCAATGTGCCGCCGCGGTCAAGGTGGGCTTGCCAGACGTAAAGTTCCTGGGCCCTTGGCTCGCGACCCAAATATTGGCGGAACCACTGCGAAATCTGCGCGAGTTGGTCCTGGCGATTGGGGGTCGTCGTGCCCGCCGGTAAGCCGGTGGTCGATTCCACCAAAAGCTGCACATTGCTCGTGGGCCGATTGCCAAGCACGGGCACGGCGGTCCGCATGGTGTAAATCTCACGGCCTTGCGCGGTGATGCTCGCGTGCAACACATAGTTACGGCGATTGTCGACTTGCGTAGGGTCGTAATCGAGCGAAAACTGAATCGGCACGGCGCGGATGCCCGTGATGGTTTGGCGGGCGATGGTGATGGGGCGGATGTCGCTGCGAACATTTTCACGCAGCTCGACCGTGGCGATGGCGTCGCGGGGCAACGCCGAAGAAGCGCGGTAGGTGATCGTGCCGGTGATGGCTTCGCTGCGGCCATCAAGTTGGACCGGCAAATTCATCAGGCGACCATTGCGATTGTCTTGCACCAAGATGCGGACCCAACCCTGGGGGTCGGCTTGGCGTTCCATTTCCTGACCAATGTCAAACACCACGCCGTTCACGTAGCCAACTTGGTAACCGTGGACTGAGATGATGCGGTCGTTGACTTCGAGGCCGGCGCGTTCGGCGGCCGAACCACGCACGATTTCCTTCACGACCACGCCGGTGTCGGTCTCTTCGGGATAGATGCCCAATCGCCAACGCTGGGGGGCTTGGCTGAAGGGAGTTTGAGAATAATTGGGGTCAAGGGGCGTCGCCAGACGCGGATCGAAGCTTGGCCGCGTCGGGTCGCTCCAAGTGGGTTGCGCGGAGTTGCGATTGCGGTCGCTGGTGGAATCGGGGAGCGCCGTGCCGTAGCCATAGGCCGGATCGTTGAGCGGGGCGTTGGCCCAATTGGGGGCGGAGCTTGTTTGGCTCGACGCGCGGCTGGCATCGACCGCGCTCGCCCTTTCAGCGGCAAAAGAACAAAGTGCGAAGCCACTTGCCACTCCGACGAGCTGTGAGAGCTTCATGGTGAGTTTCTCGAATGAGTTGTGATTGATTGTGCTCCCGGACCGCGTGGCGGTCCGGCTGGGGTGATTTTTTTAGCGCGAGAGTCCGAGTCCCACGGCGTCGAGGGCCACTCGGGCCGGGCGGGCGGGGATCGCTTGGAACCCGGCCTTGATCACGTCTTCTTGGCCCATTTGGCTGAAGACGTACTTAATGAATTCACGCTCGACGGGGTTCAGTTCTGATTTGGGGTCGTGCCTCACCACCAATTGCAACCGCCGCACCAGCGGATACAAACCTTGATCGGCCTCGGGGGAATTGACGGCCACAAAGTCTTGCCCCTCAAAGAGCGCGAGCGGCACGGCCTTCACATCGCCAGTGGCGTAGGACAAGCCACCAAATCCGATGGCACCCTCGTCTTTGGCCACGGCTTCGACAATTTCGATGTTGGATTTGTGCGAAACGACATCCTCGCGCAGGGGGCTGCCGAGCATCACGGCTTCTTGCAAAAACACCTGCGAGCCGGTGTCGAACGTGCGGCCGTGGAAGGTCACGGGAAGTTTGGCCCACTTGCCCCCTAAGCCCAGTTGGCCCCAAGTGCGGCAGGGTTCCTTCGCGCCGCGCTTGCATTCCGTGCCGAAGATGGCATCGAGCTGGGCAATGGTGAGGCCCTTAATCGGGTTCTGTTTGTTAACGTAAATCGCGGTCCGCTCGAGGCACGGAGTCAGCACCGTGGGGGGATAACCAAGTTTTTCTTGGAATGCCTTGATCTCCTCTTCGGAGATCGTGCGGCTTAACAAACCGATGTTGGTTTCACCCGCCTCGACGGCATCCACCGCGTCACGCGACCCGTTGACGTCGACCGTGATCTTCACATCGGGATAGAACGTCGTGAAGCTATTAATCCAAACGCTCGCGACGTGCGACATAGTGTTCGAGCCGCCGAGTTTTAATTCGCCGGCAAGCTTTTCCACGGGGCGATAGTAGGGCAAATTCGGATCTAACAGGGGCACAGCGGCAGTCGTAGCAGCAGTCGCCCCACCGCACGCAGCGATGATCAGGGAAAACGCAAACAGTAGCATCACGAAAGTGCGCATAAACGGCCTCCTCGGAAATCAAGTCGTACTGAACTATCACGGCGAGTTTAGTTCGATTTGCCGAAACGAGTAAAGACGAGAATCGCGAATGCTAGCGGGACATTAGCCCTAGGCGCGAGCCTCAGGGAGCCCACAGCTTGCGCTGAGGGCTATTCTAGCGATCAAACAACGGGTCGCACGAGAATACGACCGTGATTTTGGCCGGCGAGCATCGCGGTCACTTCGCGTGGCACATCGGAAAGTGTGACCTCACGAGCGAGCGATGCCAGTTTGTCGGAGACGTTCCATGCGCCCGAGAGTTTTTTCCAGACTTCCAAACGCGGCTCGCGAGGGCATTTCGCGGAGTCGATTCCCGCGAGTGTGACTCCGCGCAAGATAAATGGATAAACGGTGAGCGACAAATTATCGCTCCCCACCAGTCCGCAAGAGGAGACACAGCAGCGGTATGCGGTAGAGCGCAGCAGCGTGGCCAAGGTGTTGCCGCCAACCGTGTCGACCGCGGCGGCCCAACGTGCTTTAAGCAGCGGCGTATCGCTGTTGTCGTCGACCTCGCCGCGTGGAATCACGCGTGTGGCCCCGAGTTGTTTGAGCATCTCGGTTTGCGCGGGTTTGCCACTGACGGCGACGACGTCGTAGCCGAGTTTGGCGAGAATCGCGATGGCCACGCTCCCCACTCCGCCACTGGCCCCAGTGACAACCACTTCGCCCCATTTGGGAGCGATGCCCTGGTGCGCGATCGCCATCACGCATTGGGCCGCCGTGAAACCGGCCGTGCCGTAGGTTATCGCTTGTTTGGTGGACAATGAAGTCGGCAGCGGCACAACCCAATCGGCGGGAACGCGCACGCATTTGGAAAATCCACCCCACGCCGGCGCACCGAGTTCGTAGCCGGTCACGAGCACGGGGTCTCCCACGGCATATCGTGAATCCTTTGATTCCCGCACGCGCCCCGCGCAATCAATCCCGGGAATGTGAGGCAGTTTGCGTACCACGCCGGGATGCGCTTGGCAGGCAAGCGCGTCTTTGTAGTTGATCGAGGAATACTCAACGTCGATCACCACGTCGCCAGGAGGCAAATCGCCCAGCATGATTTGCTCGATGGCGACGGTCACATCGCTCGCCTCTGAGCGGCGAACCATCAAGCAAGGGAAGAATTCGTCAACTGGCATGGGATTGCATCGTATTAGGCGCTAAGCCGGCGAGCGGCTACTTGCCCTGCAATTGAATCGGCAACTGGTCGATCTTCGCGGCAAGAATAAAGTCGTTTTCCGAAAGTCCACCTATCGCGTGGGTCCATAATTCGACCGAGACGTTTCGATAGCCTTCAATGTGCAGATCGGGGTGATGGCCGTCTTCCTCGGCGATTCCCGCGCAGCGATTGAAGAACTCCATGCCCGCCATGAAGTTTTTCGCTTTCCAATCCTTGCGAATTCGCTGGCCATCGTACGTGAGATACCAACCCGGCAAATTCTTGAGTTGTTGTTGCGCCACGTCCAGCGGGCAGGGATCAACACCGCCCTCGCAAGGGAGGCATTTTTTGCCAACGAGTTCAGCGGCCGTTTGTGCTTGCATGGTGGTTCTCCGGCAAGTGTGAGCGAAGTGTTCCAGTACGACATTATCAACTTTCGCGCGCTCGCAAGTCAATTCGCCGTCGCTCCCATGAACGCATCCCTTGTGAAGAACTTGCCGGAAATATAGGCTGATTCCGATGAACACAGCCCTCGAAGAACAACTTGCCTTTCAGCAGCGTCAGCTCGACCAACTCAACGCGGTCATTTTGGAGCAACAAACGGAATTGGAACGGCTGCGTCGCGAGTTGGCAGGTCTGACTGAAATGCTGCGCGGCGTGGTGGAGAGCAGCGGCACCGATTTGCCTCACGAGAAACCGCCGCATTACTAATCTTTGATAAACCACGAATCTAACGAATAGCACGAATAATTCATTCGTATAATTCGTGATGATTCGTGGTTAAAAATTCTTCCTTGCCAATCACTCCTCCCCTGGGTGGTAACTTCGCTCGGCACCGGTAAGGACGGCTTGTTTTGTGAACAGCTCTGGTTTCAAGCGGCGGTTGGAAAGCAGTTCGGCTTGATCGAAATAGTGCGGCGAGGCGAGGTCGCCGCTTGTGCCGAAGGGGACTAAGCTCGCGCCGCGAACGCCCTCGGGTTTAAATTCCCAGGCGGCGAGATACGATGTGCCGACGATGCCGTAGCGTTTGCGCTGAGATATGACAAACGGGATTTGCAAACTGGGGGTATGATAGTTCGTAAAGATAACGCCCATCGGTCCGTGCCCGCCGAGCGACATGAGGCTGGGTGCGTCATCCTGAAATCGTGAGTCGGTAAGATCAGCCAGATTGTGCAAGCGCTGGCTGCGATACACCTCGGCGTAGGGCACCTGCCACGAGCCGTGCATGTTTTGCAATCGCTCGGCGGCGCGAACGAGCGCGGCAAGTTGCTCGGCGGGCCTGTCGCGGTAGCGGTCGCGCAAGTTCTCGCCGGGGTATTTCGTGCCGTGAAGTTGTTCGTACCATTCATGACAAAGTGCCGCGGCGGTGGAGTCAGGCGTGATCCTGGCGTCCCAGGCCAGCAGGTGGTCGAGATAGGGCCGCACCTGGGCGGCGAGCTCGGGATCGTCGTTCGAGAGCTGTTGAAAGTCGAGTGCGAATTTCGGGAGCTCGTGGCGGGCCCAGTAGACTTCAGTGTCGAACGGGGCTTGCTGCCAAGCGTCGAATGTCACGCCGGACATGCCGCGCAAGATTTCGAGTGACCGCAAGGATCTGCGCGTCTGGCGATCGGCATCGCCGACCATGTAAGGGGGGAAACATTCTTGCCTGGGATTCTTACCGTCGGTTACGAAAAACGGGGTCGAATTGCAATTCTGCAAGAATCCCGCCGCGGGGTTAAGCACCTGCGGCAGCTCATCGAGGCCGTGGATGCCCAACCATTCGGTGGCGGGGTCGCTGCCTTCGACCGGTTGCGACCAATCGAACTTCGGATTCCGCCGAGGCACGTGCCCCGTGTACACAAACCAACTGTTGCCGTCGCAGTCGGCGTAGAGCAGGTTCATGTAGAGAATCTGCATGTTGGCCAGCGCGGTGCGAAAGTCGGCCAAATTGCGCGCCTTGATCATTTGCAGCGACTGCCGCAGCGGCACAGCCTCGAACAAACCGCTGATCCGCGCGGCGAGCATCGTTTTCTCGCCGGTGGGCAATTCCTGTTCGAGCGCGACAATCGGCCCATGGTGCGTTTTGCGGAACGTGAACGGCCGTGTTTCGAAGCCGCGTGACTTGCGGATGCGGATCGTGTCGTTCCATTCTTCGGCTTGCTTCCACGAACCATCGTACTCGTAAGCGAGCGGTTCGGCTGGGTTGGAAAAACGAATCCGCCAAGTGTCGGCGATGTCGGGTCGATTCGTCACCAGTGTCCAGCCCAGCCGATCATTGTGACCGAGAGCCAGCACGGGGCTGCCATAGAATCCCGCGCCCGTAAAATTCCAGGATGCACCCTCGGTTTTTGATTCGCAAATGAGGTGCGCTTCGAGCATTTGAGCAAAGCCGAACCAGGGCATGTGGGGATTGGCCAAGAGCAGTGGACTGCCCGACTGAGATCGCCGCCCACCGAGGATCCAACCGTTCGAGCCGGTCGCCGCGTAGATTTGCGGATTGCGGCGGGGGAGATAGTCGCTGCTCAACCCCGTGAAACGAAAGCTCAGTTCCAACGCGATGTGACGATAGTGGGCCAAGACGTGCCACGGTTCGAAATGCTTGATGAGCCGCGGCCGCACTTCGGAATGCTGGGTCAAGTAGAAATTGATACCTTCGACAAACGCCGTGTAGAGTCGCTGCGAGAGGGCGTCGAGCGCGGCGAAATCGCGCTCGCTGGTGCTAACGATTTCAAACGCGCGATTTAAGAGATCGGAATTGAGCCCCTTCGGCCCGACGACTTCCGAATAGCGGCCGAGCGCGAGGATGTATGAGTCTTCGACCTGCCAGAAAAAATCTTCGGCTTGAGCATAGCCGTAGCCGAAGAACACGCTCTCGTCGGTGGGTCCGATAATTTGCGGTACGCCATATTTGTCGCGATGAATCGTGACCTCGCGCGCGAGTGCGGCTGGGTCGTTTGGTGGCTCAACGGTTTGAGCGTTGGCGATTAAACAGAAAAATAAGGCGGCACTCGACAACACTGCTGGACGAGCCAGCAGTGGCACCTCATTAGCAGAGAAGCAGAGCGGCATGGAATGAAAACCAATTGGTTGCACGGGATTATCATCCATGATAACCGACAGAGTTCTCATGTGCGTGAGAAGAATCTGTCATTCCGAGAGAGGCTTGCCGACCGAGGAATCTGGTTTGCAGCACTCGCACGAATGGAAGACGTTTAAGGGTGGAAGCCAGATTCCTCAGGTCGCAGAGCTCCCTTCGGAATGACAGCCGCCGGAAGCCTCCGCCAGCCGCACCAACGCCTCGCCGGTCAGGCGGTAACGGACCCATTCGCTCTGGGCCTCGGCCCCCAAGCTTTCGTAAAAGTCGATGGCTGGCTTGTTCCAGTCGAGGACCGACCATTCCAACCGGCCACACTGACGCTCGACGGCCACACGCCCAACCTCGGCGAGCAGCCGCTTGCCGATGCCGTGGCCGCGCAACGCTTCGCGCACATAGATGTCCTCAAGGTAAATTCCCTGCCGGCCAAGGAATGTGGAATACGTGGCAAAGAAAATCGCAAATCCCGCGGGTTCGCCCTGCCATTCCGCGATTAAGACATTTGTGCAGGAACCGGAGCCGAAGACGGTTTCGCGAATCGTTTCAACCGTGGCCACCACCTCGTGCCGCAGTCTTTCGTAGTCGGCCAGTTCGCAAACCAACTCGAACACGAGTTCGGCATCAGCACTGGTGGCCGGGCGGATGTGGAGTTTGGTCATGTCAATTTCGTCCCGGTAGAATTGTCGAGTTTTAGTCTGCCGCGCGCCTTGATTTGCTCAAAGAAAGCGTCAAGGGCTTCTGAATCACTAATGTCGTGGTAGTTGCCCTTGTCGAGGTCTCCGATGCCGGCTGAAACACGAAATCGAAGATCTCGATATTTGGTTTCTTGGTCATCGTCATGCGAGTCTGCTTCCATGATTGAATCCAATCTGAATAAATATGTAAAACGTCGCAGAACATGGCCATGTCGGAGTACCTCCAAGGCCATGCCACCCAAGAAATCGATGGTCTAACCTTGTTCCAATTCGCCGCTAATCGCCAACCACTCTTCTTCTAATTGCTTTAATTCGCCGGCAATCGTCGCGAGTTGTTGGTGGGCTGCTTGGGCTTCCGCGGTGGCGGTGATGTTCGCGAGCCGGTTCTGCACTTCTTTTTTATCTTCGTCATGCTTGGCAATCTTGCGTTCGACCGTGCGGAGTTTTTTCTGAAGCTCACGCTCTTCCTTGCCGCCGAGCTTGCGACTCGCTGCGGCGGTTGTCGGCATGGGCGTGCCACGAACCGTGTGTTCCGAGCGCAGGCCGGCTTCGAGTTCTTTCTGGACGCGATACACGTAATCCTCGAAGCTCGCCGGATAGCTGGCGACCCGGCGATCGCGGACTTCGATCACCGCCGTGGCCACGCGCTGCATGAAGTAGCGGTCGTGGCTGGTGAAGATCACCGTGCCGCGATAACGGCAGAGCGCATCGGCCAGGGCTTCCACGGTTTCCACGTCGAGGTGGTTTCCCGGTTCGTCGAGCACCAGGACATTGTGTTGCTGCAAGAGCAGTCCCGCGAGCACTAGCCGTGCCCGTTCACCACCGCTGAGAACTTTAATTTTCTTCTCGATCATCTCACCACTAAAGAGAAAACTTCCCGCGACGTCTTTGATCTGCTGCATCACCGTGCCCGGCACGGCTAGGCGGTAGAGATAATCCTCGACGGTTTGCTCGACGGGGAGCGTCGTGTAGACGTGCTGTGCGTAAACACCGACCTGACAGCCGAA